>JAATFH010000176.1 GCA_015655315.1 Terriglobales bacterium | reverse complement strand
TTCGCAGATTATCTGCAATGGGAATCGTGGCTGGCGGGGCGCAGGCTGCAAAAAGAGCAAGCGGTGAAACAGATTCAGAAAAATACTTCGATGCCATCAAAAAAGAAGCTCTCCTATCTTGAGGCGCGTGAGTGGGCAGATATAGAAGACCGGATTGCAGCAGCCGAAGAAAGGTCGCAGCAGAAACAGGCGGCTCTCCATGATCCTGCCGTAGCCGTCGATGCCTCTCGCTTACAGGCAGCACTTGCGGAAGCGGAAGAAGCCCGGTCGGCAGTCGACGCTCTCTACACGCGATGGGCGGAACTGGAAGCCAAGCAGAGTTAGTACGGTCTTGTTAGACGCGGAAGTAGTCCGGACGCCAGTTCTCGATCTTCTTCTTGATATCTTTCGGGTCTAAGTTGCGGTTGAGCGTTTCTTCGACGAGTCGTGGAATCTCTGCGTCCGATGCAAACCGCAGTGCGACAAGCTGGTGTTCCGTCAGCTCGGGAATGCGTGCGCGCAAAGGTTCGGGCAGCAGCGCCATCAGCCTCAAGCGCTCTTCCAGGCGAATGAGCCTGTCCTGTACCTTTACCGGATTGGAGCGAGCAATAAACCCCAGAACCAGCAGAGCAATCGCGAGAATCACCATCCAGGCAGCGGCCAATCCCGGATGGCGTGCGAGATAGACGCTCGCCAAAATTAGATTCGTGATCAGGACCGGAATCACGAAAAAGTGAAATGGGGCGTGCCTACGCTTGTAGTTTGAGTAGGACTGCACTCTATGTTCCTTCATGCTTGTTCATCCTATAGAAAATATCTGTGATCGTCATGAATCCAGCAGAGTTCGCGATTTTACAATCTGTGACATCTTTTTACTTTTAAATGCTGTAACCTTTTCAACGTCCCATATTCTTATGGGCAGCAGACCTCCCACCGGCATTTATGAATGCCTGGTCTTAGGCCTGCAAAATCCATGGAGGAATGACAACGTATGAAGCATTCAATGAAGACCTTGATGGTTGCCGCGGCAGTTTCTGGTTTGCTTGGCGGTGCAGCAACCGTGCAGGCAGCAGCCTCGGCCACCAACTCCACGTCAGTGGTGAAGGTGGGCAAAGCGTCGTTTGCCAAGAGCTCGCTGGACCAGGACACGAGCAAGCACTCTTGTAAAGGCAAGAATGATTGCAAGGGTCAGGGCGGCTGCAAAGCCGGCGACAATGGCTGCCAAGGTAAGAACAGCTGCAAGGGCAAGGGCGGCTGCGCAACGGACGGGTCGAAGAAACCTCAGTAGTCTCGTTTACCAAGGCCATGCCTGGGGCTATGCAAGCACAGGCATGGCCCCTTCTACTTTCCCACTTGGAGTTCTTTCGTGCCAGCAAACCGCTTCAACGGCTTTACCGAATACGGTGTCGGAATTGGGCTGCGTATTCCCCACTATCGGCACATCCTGAGCAAGAAGCCAGTGGTGGACTGGTTTGAGATCATTTCAGAAAACTACATGGTCGATGGCGGGCGTCCGCTCGAAGTGCTCGACCAGATCCTCGAACAGTACAACGTGGTGCAGCATGGCGTCTCGATGTATTTCGGCTCAGCCAGTGCTGCCGATCCGGAACACCTGAAACGATTGAAGCGTCTGGTGAAGCGGACAAAGACACCGTGGTTGAGCGATCACCTCTGCTGGGGCTCGGTCGATGGGCGCTACACGCACGATCTGCTGCCTATGCCCTATACGTGGGAAGCGGTGAAAGTCACCGCCTAACGCATCCGGCAGGTACAGGATTTTCTTGAGATTCCAGTAGTGGTCGAAAACGTCTCGAGCTATGCCGAATATCACGCCTCCGAGATGACGGAGTGGGAGTTTCTGAACGAAGTTGTTGAGCGCGCCGACTGCGGCATTCTGCTCGACGTGAACAACATTTATGTTTCATCGCAGAATCACAACTTCGATCCGTTCACGTATGTGAATGCCGTTCCAGCGGAGCGCATTGCGCAGATTCATATTGCCGGACACTCCAGGTTTGAAAAATACATTCTCGACACGCATGACCATCCCGTGCTCGAGCCCGTCTGGCAACTGTATGCACGGACGATCGAGCGCGCCGGCCCGACAGCGACGCTGCTTGAGTGGGATGACAACATTCCTTCGTTTGAAGAAGTACACGCCGAAGCGCTGAAGGCGAACCAGTTTTTGCAAGCTGCTGCCAAACCCGCAGTACGTGAACTGGCGGAGACGACACGATGAGCGAACTGCTGGAGATACAGCGTCGTGTCGCGGCGGCTGTCATGCATCCGTTGACACGACAGGAGACCATGCCTCGCCGACGCAGGGATGGCGCTTCCAACAAAAGCGAAGAGGATGCCTTGATCAAGCCGAACGATCGGCTGTCTTCTTTTGAACGTCTTGAGATCTATAACCGCCAGTACTGGTTCCGCCTTTATTCATCCTTCGAAGAGGATTTTCCCGGATTGATGGCGGTCATCGGGCGCAAGAAGTTCGATGCTCTCACGCGTGCTTATCTCACAGACTTTCCTTCGCAGTCGTTCTCCCTCCGCAATCTGGGATCGCAGCTTGAACGCTGGCTGCTGACGCATCGCGAATTTATCGCGCCACGTGCGGAACTCGCCCTGGATATGATTCGAATCGAATGGGCGCACATCGAGGCCTTTGATTCGGCTGCGGATCCATTGATCGATGCCGACGATCTGGCAGGCATTCATGATGGCTCTCAACTGCATTTGCAACCATACCTGAGAGTGCTCGAGCTGCGATATCCGGTGGATGATCTGATCATCGAAGTACGAAGCGAGAGCGGCAGCAGCGATGCAAGCAGCAACAATGCCAGCATCGCCCGCAAAAGAAGGACGGTGCGGCACATCGCTGCCATGGAGCAGGAAGAGATTTTCCTTGCCGTGCATCGTCATGAAAATTCGGTGTACTACAAACGGCTCAACCGTGAAGATCATCTGCTTCTATCGGCGCTCATGGCAGGCGAGCCGATCGGCAAAGCCATCGACCTGGCCTTTGCTGACAGCGCAATTCCTGAAGAGGATCGCGTGCCATTTCTGCAGACGGCATTTCAATCATGGTCTTCACTAGGCTGGTTTACTCGTTAACGAAAGGCTAGAGTTTTTTATGAGCACGCAACCAGCATCGGCTTCCCTGACACAGCGCCCAACATTGACCGGAAGAATCAGCGGCTATTACTGCATATTCAAGCATTATGCCGCGCGCCTGGATTCGCCCTTTCTACTACTCGTTCGTCTTTACTGGGGCTGGCAGTTTGCGCAGTCAGGCTGGGGAAAGCTGCACAATCTTCCGCACGTAACTGAATTTTTCACCAGTCTCGGTATTCCCGCTCCGGCATTCACCGCGACTGCGATTTCCAGCCTTGAATTTTTCGGTGGAATCCTTCTGATCGTCGGTCTGGCTACAAGAATTACCGGCTTCCTGCTTGCCTGCAATATGCTGGTCGCCTATATTACCGCCGATCGCGAAGCGCTGGCTTCGATCTTTCGCGATCCGGGCAAGTTCTATATCGCCGACCCATTCACCTTCCTCTTCGCCTCGCTCATCGTGCTTATCTTTGGCGCCGGATTCTTTTCTCTCGATTACTTCTTCAGTCATCGACGCAAGCGGTAGCCATGACCACACCTGCGGCAGTATCGCGGCAGGAGCGCGAATCGGCGCTCATTGCCGCGATACTCGATGGAGATCGCGAAAAATTTCATGATCTTATTCGTCCGTATGAGCGGCAGGTATATCTCACCGCGCTCTCGCTGGTAAAGAACGAAACCGAAGCCGAAGATGTGGCCCAGGAAGCGATTCTGCGCGCCTATCGCAAACTCGCCAGCTTCCGTGGCGATGCAAAATTCAGCACATGGCTCATCGCTATCACCCTGAATGAAGCGCGCACGCGATTACGCGACGAAAAACGCGTGCTGCTGGATTCTCTTGATAATCAGAATTTAGAAAATGGCGACTACACGCCAGCTGCTTTGACCGATTGGCGCGAGGTCCCCTTGGAGGCATTGGAACGGCTGGAGATACGCGCGCTTCTGGGACAGGCTGTCGCTGCACTGCCCGCTGCTTTCCGTGAAGTGGTCGTTTTGCGCGACATGGAAGAGCTGAGCGTGAATGAAACTGCCGAGGCCCTGGGCATTTCCATCGCTCTGGTCAAGGTTCGGCTGCACCGTGCCCGGCTGTTGCTGCAGAAACGTCTGGCACCACAGTTACGAATCGAATTGAAAAGCAGGAAAAAGAGTGGGATCCTTCAGAGGTTGCCATGGTTCTGAAATGCAGACACGTGTGGGACCACATCTCCGACTACATAGAAGGAACGCTCGACCCTGCTGTACGCGCCGATGTGGAGAAGCATCTCGCACACTGTGAAATATGTTCGGCGGTGCTCGATTCCACAAGAAACGTCATCATTCTGATAGCGGATGACCGCGTCTTCGAATTGCCGGTCGATTTCAGCAAGCGCCTGCATGCGCGACTGGACATGGTGCTCGCCACCGAATCGCCCGAGCCTGGCTAGAGCACACGTCCAGCTACGCATGCGGATGGTCGATCAGTGAAGTAGGGCTCAAATAACTACTCAACGGATCGGTTCCGGCAATTTGTCTATAGCGCATTTCAAAAGGATTTTGTTCGATGACATAATGGTTCGGGTACTCACATCCGGACACATATTTATTTGTGTACAGAACACGGCGTATCCTTCGTATCGACTGAGGAGGAAGATTTTGAAAATCCTGAAATTCGTTCTTCTGGCTGCAGGTTTGATGGCACTCGGCACATTGCATGCGTCGGCGCAAAGCGGCACCACGGACCGGAGTGGCCGCAGGCTTACCTGTGCTTCCGACGATGGCAACCGACACTACTGCGCAGCTGATACACGATATGGCGTACGCCTGGTGAATCAAAGAAGCGGCTCGCCCTGCAAGCAGGGCTATAGCTGGGGCTACGATCGCCGAGGCATATGGGTGGATCGCGGATGCAGAGCTGACTTCCTTGTCGCTGTCGCGGGATACGGCCCTGGACCTGGTGCGGGTTATCCTCCCGGACCCGGCGGACCGCGCCCTCCAGTCGGGCCGCCGGGTCCGGTCAACAACATCATTACCTGCTCTTCCGACAACGGTAACCGCCAGTATTGTCAGGCTAATACCCGTCGCGGGGTGCGACTGGTGCGGCAGCGAAGCGGGTCGCCCTGCAAGCAAGGCTACAGCTGGGGCTACGATCAGCGCGGCATCTGGGTAGACCGTGGATGCCGGGCTGATTTTGCGCTGGGCCGATAATCGCAGCGCCTCGAAAAAAGAAATGGCCTCCGGCGAACCGGAGGCCATTCTTATTCTGCTGTGCCTTATGCTGTCTTTCCGAGATAACCGTTCGGATCGAGCACGTATTTCTTAGCAGCACCCTTATCGAAATCGGCATATCCAGCCGGAGCGTCGTCGAGACCGATGACGGTTGCGTTGACGATCTTCGCAATGGGCAGCCGGTCATGCAGAATTGCCTGCATGAGCTGACGGTTGTACTGCAGCACGGGAGCCTGACCGGTGTGGAAGTGCAGTGACCGTGACCATCCCTTGCCGAAGCGGATTTTCAGTATTCCCTTCTTTGAGTCTTCGTTCTGCGCGCCGGGGTCTTCCACAACATAGAGGCCCGGGATGCCGATGCCACCTGCAACGAAGGTAATGCCCATCAATTGATTCAGCACGCTGGCAGGCGCTGCCTCATGGGGGTGTCCGTGAGCGCTGGCTTCGAAGCCGACCGCATCCACTGCTGCATCGACTTCAGGCACGCCGACAATCTGCTCAATTTGTTCCGAGAGATTGTCATGCTTGCTGACGTCGACCGTCTCGTAGCCCATCTTCTTTGCATGGGCGAGACGTTCAGCATGCATATCGCCAACGATGACAACCGCAGCGCCCAGAATGTAGGCGGAAGCGGCTGCGGCCAATCCCACTGGACCCGCGCCAGCAATGTAGACAGTAGACCCGACGTCAACACCGGCAGACTTCGCACCATGAAAACCGGTCGGTAGAATGTCGGAGAGCATGGTGAGATCCTTGATCTTCGACATCGCCTGATCTTTATCCGGAAATTTGAGCAGGTTGAAATCGGCGTAAGGAACAAGCACGTATTGCGCCTGACCGCCGACCCATCCACCCATATCGACGTAGCCGTAAGCGCCGCCCGGCTGTTGCGGATTCACGTTGAGGCATACGCCGGTATTGCGTTCGCGGCAGGCGCGACAGCGTCCGCAGGCGATATTGAACGGAACGGAGACGAGATCGCCGATGTCGATGAACTCAACGTCTTTGCCCTTCTCGATGACTTCGCCAGTGATTTCGTGGCCAAGAACCAGGCCCTTGGGTGCGGTGGTGCGGCCCCGAACCATGTGCTGATCGGAGCCGCAAATGTTGGTCGAGACGATCTTCAGGATCGCGCCATGTTCGATGGATCGCCCATCAGGCGTCTGCATTTTCGGATAGTCGATGGATTGGACCTCAACCTTGCCGGGGCCCATATAAACAACACCACGATTCGTGGCCATACTTCCTCCTGCGTACTGCGTCTGCATTATTTGGCTGGGTTTACGCTCGGTGCAATCCCGCGCGGCTAAAACGCTGCCGCGCCAGCTTCTGCGACTGCATGGTCTTGATCACCTGAGCCCCCGCTTACGCCGATCGCACCCACAACCTTGTCGCCACTCTTCAATGGGATACCACCGGCAAAAATCATGACCTTCCCATTATTGGATGCATGAATCCCGAAGAACTGATCTCCGCTCTGCGAGTGCGTGGCGAGATCCTTTGTAGAAATATCAAAGGCGCGCGAGGTAAATGCTTTCTTCTGCGAAATGTCGATGCTGCCAATCCACGCGTTCTCCATGCGGATAAAAGCGACGAGGTTCGCGCCTTCATCGGCTACGGCGATGTTCATGGGCTGACCGATTTCCTGTGCTTTCTTTTCTGCTGCCGCGATGATGCGGCGCGCGTCTTCGAGCGTGACACCTGTCTTCTGTTCTTTTGCCATTGTTTCCCTTCCTTGTTTTGTCGCTGAGATAAAGTTACCTGCGCTTTCCATCTTATGGGATGCGCGTGACGTGTACATGAAAGCTGGCGGGGTAGGGCTTCATAAAACAGAAATGGCCCCGGCAAAACCGGAGGCCATTTCTATTCCTGCTGCAAACTGTGGCCTACTTCACCTTGGCAAAGATGATGAGCAGTGTGAAGAGAGCCAGCGACTCGATGAAGGCCAGGCCGAGAACCAGAACGAGCTGGATACCGGCGCGTGCTCCTGGGTTGCGAGCCATTGCCTCGGCTGCCGAACCGGCGACGCGGCCCTGTCCAAGACCGCAAAGACCGGAAGCGATGGCCAAACCGATACCGGCGCCAATCGGAACCCAGCTCGCGGCGGAGCTTTCACCTGTTTGTGCGAACGCGGGCGAGGCCATGCAGAGGACAGCCAGCATCATGAAAAGATATTGCAGTTTGCGCATTGTATTTCTCCTTGCTTCCTTCAGGATGTGCCGTCAGTGGGTGGTTGAGGCTCTCCGTGCTGGCCCCCTCACGCTTACGGCCGCGCTGCAGAAGTGGAAGCAAACTCCGGACGAGAAACTTTTCTAAAAATCAATGCCCATAGTGC
>JAATFH010000423.1 GCA_015655315.1 Terriglobales bacterium | reverse complement strand
TGTCAGGTACGCGGGGATAAAATCTTCACCTCTTACGTTACCTACCCATGGGTGGCGTCTGACCACGCCACCTGAATTCAGCCGTTCCGAAACCCTTTTGCCCGTTCATTGCATATGCGTTGCCCTGATAGGGAAGCGCACCGCCTGGTTCACAACAAACAGCTTCATCACTACATGGAAAGGCAAATCGATGCTTCTCTCCTGTCTCGACCGCTGGACGCGACCTTTGTTGCACTCTCAAAAAGCCAGATTGACGTTCTTCGCACTTTGCTCTTGTCTCTTCACTGTCTCCGCACTAGCGCAAACGATCAGCAGCATCACCGGTACGGTGACCGACGCGTCGGGCGCCGTTGTTCAGAACGCGAACGTCACTATTGAAAACGCGGCAACCCATGTGGTTTCGCAGACGGTTACAAATGCCGCTGGCTCCTACATAGTCGCCGATGTGATTCCTGGAAGCTACATCGTCACTGTCGAAAGCGCCGGCTTTCAAAAGCGCGTGATCTCGCCCGTCAATGTAGACGTGGGTAAGGGAACGCGAGCAGATGCGGAACTGAGCGCAGGATCGACGGCAGAGACGGTTCAAGTCGCGGCTTCGGCGATCGCTCTCGATACGACCCAGCCTCAGCTCGGAACGATCATTGAAAACAAGATCACGCAGGAGATTCCGGTGCTCATCGGCGGTGGTCCTGGAAATCAGGGACCGCGCGACCGCCAGATCGATGACTATCTGTTCCTTGCGCCGGGTGTCAGTGGCGGCGAGTGGAGCCATCGCATCAACGGAGGTACAGACTTCGCCAACACCGTCATGTTTAACGGCGTCGTCGCCGTGCAGGCAGAAACGCAGGGGTATCAGTCCAATATCAATCCGCCATTTGAGATGGTCAACGAAGTGCAGGTTCTGACGACCAGCTTCAGCGCGCAGTATGGCCTTGGCCAGGGAGTGGCGTCGTATCAGTTCGCTTCAGGCACCGACACTTTGCACGGTGACGGGTTCGAAGTGTTGCGTAACACCATGTTCAACGCTGCTGGCGCGAATCCGGGATTCAACGCGGACGGCACCAAACGACTCGCTCCATCGATTCACGAGAATAACTTCGGATTCTCCTTCGGCGGACCGGTCGTGCTGCCAAAGATATACAACGGGCAGAGAAAGACTTTCTTCCATGTGAGCTCGGACTGGTTCCGGTTGAATCAGAAGGATACCGGGACGATGACCGTGCCTTCCGTCGCCGAAGTGAACGGGGATTTCAGCGGCCTTCTTTCTCTGGCTACACCGCAGCCGATCTTCGTGCCGCAGGGCTTCGTTGCTCCGATTGGTTGCAGCGCACCCGCACCCGGACAGCAATGGCCGGGCAACGTTATTCCCAAAGGTTGTTTCAGCAAGTCGTCGGCCAGCCTGCTTCCTCTCATTCCCGCGCCAAGCCTGCCCGGACTGTCGAACAATGTCAGCTCCTCCATCGGCAGTCTTCCCACGCGGCAGACGAACTGGGGCTTTTCCATCGACCATAATCTCAGTGAGACGCAGAAGCTGCATGTAAGCTTCTGGCGCGACAAGTACCACTACACTTTCTGCTGCAGCAACAACGCCCACTTTGGAAACGCGCTTGGAGGTGCGACAGACGAGCCACGGCTCGGCACCGGCCTCTTCGTTACGTATTCCAAGGTGTTGTCGCCGAACCTGATCATGACCGCAGGCTTCGGTGGAACGGGTGAGCTCAACAACGGCTTCAACAAATTCATGGGCGTGAATCTCGGCTCAGTCGTAGACGGAACAGTGTTGCCTACCATCAGCTTCAACCAGAACGGGCTCCCGAATGCGCCCACGACCTGGGGCAACAGCACTGCGGGCAGCACCATCGCAGTCAATCGCAAACTTGGCCTGAGCTTCGATAACAACTGGCTTTGGACGATTGGCCGCCACACGCTCAACATTGGCTGGGAGCTGCGGCGCGCGGCGCAGGACGATAACGAGTGCCCCACCTGCGGCGGTTCCTTCAGCTTCAGCAACCGTACAACTTCCGATCCAAACAACATCGGCAACACCGGCAACGCCTTCGCCAGCTTTCTTCTCGGAGACGCCGACTCCAGCTACCGCAGGCTCACTCAGGAGAACAAGCTGCGTAACTTCTATATCGGCTCCTATATTCAGGACGATGTCAAAGTCACGTCGAAGCTGACCGTTAACGCGGGTCTTCGCTGGGACATCATGATTCCGTTCACCGAACAAAACAACAATGTTGTCTACTTCGATGCAACCGCCTCAAATGCGGCGGCGGTCACGCCGGGAGGCACTCCGCTGCTCGGCGCAGCCAACAAGCTGGGCGTCTCCGGCTATAATCGCGCCGACATCGTTTTTACGCACTTCGATCCGAGAGTGGGTGTGGCATACAGCATCAACCGCAAGACGGTGATCTCGTCAGGCTTCTCCATTAACCACCTCAACGGCGGACCTTACGACTTCGGCAACAATAAACTCAGCCTTCAATACGGCACGCTTCTCGCCGGAATCGCCAACGTAAATTCGAATGGATCGAATATCCCCGGCAATGGCCAGTGGGATCTGAACCCTCTGCCGCTGCCCGGCAATACGCCTTTCAGTCCAACCGAGTTCAACGGGAACGGCGCGCTTCATGCATTCTCCAAAAATCCCGGCTCCTATCCCTACGGAGAATACTGGAGCGTAGGGATTCAACGGGAGTTGCCCTACAACATGTTCCTGTCGATTGCCTACGCCGGCAACCGGGGCGTGCACCTTCCTTCGATGATGAACCCGATCAACCAGACGGATCCGAAATACCTGTCGCAGTTCTGCCCCAGTGGAGGCGTCAACGATCCAAACTGCACGATGTCGCCCAACTCGCCCAATTACGCCTGGACGAGTGCCGTCGCCCAGTCAGACCTGAAGGCGGCAGGCTTTTCCGTATGCCCGGCGGGCACACCCAGCGGCGGCTATTACGCCCCCTACTGCAACTTCATGAAAGACTACGGAGCCAATGTCGGATTGTCGCAGGCGCTGCTTCCATATCCGCAATACAATCCGTCAGAATCGTGCGGTGGCATCTGCAACCCCTTCGACCTGAACGGGTCTTCTGCGTACAACGGTTTGCAGACACAACTGCTGAAGCGTTACGCGGACGGCCTCTCCATCCTCGCCAATTACACCTATGCCAAGAGCATGACGAACACCGATAGCGGTTTCGCGTACCAGAACTATGGATCGTTGAACAAGTTCAACCAGAAGTCAGAATGGACGGTTTCTTCCGCAGATCAAACCCACATGATCAACCTCGCGCTCGTCTACGAATTGCCGTTTGGCCCGGGCAAAACCCTCCTGACCAGCGGTGGCAATCTCGGAAGAAACGTGTGGGGTGGCTGGCAGGTCAGCGGCGCATTCCAGTATGCGAGCGGTACTCCCCTGACTGTCTTCAGCGGTAGCAGCGATCCGCTGTTGAACGGTTTCAACCGCGCCAGCTTCAATGCGAAGGTCCCACTGCGCGTGAACTACAACAACTACTACAAAGGATTGCCGGTCTTTACGACAGCAGCCTTCTCCGACCCAGGCTTCGCGCCCGGAAACTCTCCTCGCAACATCACGCAATTGCGGAGCCCATTCGGTTCCAACGAGAACCTCGCCCTGGCGAAACACTTCTACGCCGGAGAGCGGGTCAACATGGAATTGCGAATGGAGTTCTTCAATGTACTGAACCGCATGCAGGTCTGCACTCCGGACGGAACAGTTACGGATGGCGCCAATAACTTTGGCTTTGTTCAGCCCAACGGACGCGGAGGAAGCAGCCCCTGTCAGGGAAATACACCCCGGCAAGGGCAGGCATACTTCAAAATCTCATTCTGATGATCTGGTTTCCTAAAATCATGGCGCAATAAAAGCTAATTCAATATCCGCTGTGTAGAGAGGGGCAGGGTTTTCTTCCTGCCCCTTTTTGTTTGGGCCGTGTTGCGGCCTTCAACAGTTTGCCTGGTGCCGTCGCGCGGTTTTTCTCACCGGATGCATGCCGGATTCCCCTCCACTCTTGCTAAAATTGTTGACACAACGGACGGTCACATCGTACAGTCCGCCAATATCTGAAAAATAAAATGGTAGTGCGCCGGTCATGATCTTGCTGGATTCCGGATTTAAAACGATTCGATAGACATTCTAAGGGGTTCTGGAAACACTCAATCATGAATCGCAAATATGGAGTCGCCGGCTGTTGCTCTGCCATTCTGTTGGCCGGTTTATTCGCGTTCAAGCCGGTGGCCGCGCCATCGCAGGAAAAGGTCAGCGGACAGGCAGTCTTCGCTGCGAACTGCAGCGCCTGTCACGGTAGCGATGGCCGCGGCGGTGAGCGCGCTCCCAGCATTGCGACGAGGCGGGAGGTCGTATCGCGGGCGGACGCCGACCTGATTCGCGCCGTACAAAACGGAGTTCCGGGAACAGCGATGCCGGGCTTCGCATATATGGGTGCGGAAAAAATCAACGCTGTCGTGCATTACCTGCGCGAGTTGCAGGGAATTGGCGCCAATGTAAAAGTTCCGGGCGACCCGCGCCTCGGAGAGCAGCTCTTTTACGGCAAAGCAGAGTGCGCCCGGTGCCACATGATCAACGGGCGCGGTGGTTTCTTGAACAGCGATCTCAGCGGTTATGGTTTTGGCCGGTCTGTTGAATCCATTCGCGCGGCGATCACGGACCCCGACCGGAGTCTGGACCGCAAATCTGAATCTGTAACAGTAGTGATGGCAGATCAGCATACACTCACAGGATTGATTCGCAACGAAGACAACTTTTCTCTGATCCTGCAGACAGAAGACGGAAGCTTTCACTCGATATCGAAAGCCGCGATGACGCGAGTCGAATACAGCGGCCACTCTTTTATGCCCGGCGACTACGGAAGCAAACTCAGCGATAACGAGATCAGCGATCTCGTCAGCTACCTCATCAAATCAGGCGTCCCGGAACACGCCTCAAACCAGAAGCAGGACTCGGACGACGAATGACAAAACATAAGAACTCTATTGTTTCGAATTGGAAAAAGCGATTCGAAGAAGCTGTCTCGCAGCATGCGCTCGTACTCTTAATCTTTTTCTTTGCGGCGGCATCATTCGCTGGCGCGCAAACTCCTGCGGCGAAGCGTCCGTTTAAGCTCGTATCAAATACACCGGCTTTCTGGGAACTCATCGGCCACGATGCAAAGCTGGAAACGATGGCCACCGGCTTCGGTTTCACCGAAGGCCCGGTATGGGACAAATCCGGTTATGTGTGGGTGAGCGATGAAGTGTTGAATAAGATTTATCGCGTTTACCCGGACGGACACCGCGAAGAAATGCTCTCCCTCGGCGACCCTGACGGAAGCACCTATGACCGCGAGCATCGTCTCATCAGCACGGCAAGCGTGCTGCGGGCTATCATCCGTCTTTCCCCAGACGGCAAGAGCTTCACTATACTGGCGGATCATTATGAAGGGAAGAAATTCAACAGCCCGAATGATGTGGTTTTAGGACCCGACGGGGCGCTTTATTTCACGGATCCGACACTCGATTTGGTGAAAGGCGAAAAACAGGAAATTCCATATCAGGGTGTCTATCGCCTGGACGCAGCCGGGAAGGTTACCCTGCTCACGAAAGATCTGACGCAGCCGAATGGATTGGCTTTTTCTCCCGACGGCAAGCACCTCTACATCGATGACTCGGAAAAGAAAAATATTCGCGTCTATGATTTTCATTCCGACGGAACCGTCTCGAATGGACGCATCTTCGGCAGCGAGGACGACGGCACAAGCGACGGAGTTCCCGACGGCATCCGCGTCGATCGAAAAGGAAATCTGTTTGTCGTAGGGCCGCGCGGAATCTGGGTCTGGAGCCCGGCGGGCGTACATCTTGGAACCATTGAGGTGCCGGAGCAGCCTGCGAACCTGGCGTGGGGCGGCGCGGATAACGCAACTCTCTACATCACAGCGACCACGTCGGTATATATGATCCCAACCCTGACGCGAGGATTCGTGCCGTATGACTAGGCGGCGTTGGCCGTGGATTACGTGCCTTCTTCTCGCAAGTGGAATTGCGTCTGCTCAAGCTCGCACGGGTCAGGTTACGACCACAATCCATGTAACTTCCAGTGACCTGGAAGTAAAGGGCATTACACACAACTGGCTTTCTTACAACGGAGACTACACAGGAAGGCGCTACAGCAGCCTCTCGCAGATTACTCCAGCGAACGTCAGCCAGATGCGTGCCCAGTGGGTCTTTCACAGCCGCAACGCCGGAGTGCTAGAAGTGACGCCGGTGGTCGTAGGCGGAGTCATGTACATTACCGGTTCGAACGACGCCTATGCTCTCGATGCGCGCACAGGGCAGACGCTCTGGCATCACGCGAGAGAGGTAACGCAGGGTCTCGTCGACGATGCTTCCGGGCACATCAATCGCGGTGTCGCCATACTGGGGACCAAACTCTACATGGAGACCGATAACGCGCACCTACTCTGTCTCGATGCGCGATCCGGAAATCTTCTATGGGATATAGCCTATGCGCCCGGCAACAAAAACTACGGCGCGACCAGCGCGCCCCTGGTCGTCAAAGATAAAGTGCTCGTAGGCACCTCCGGCGGTGACGATGGCGTGCGCGGATTCATCGCCGCCTTCGATGCCAATACCGGGAAAGAGGCGTGGCGCTTCTGGACGATTCCCGCTCCCGGAGAAAAAGGCTCCGAGAGCTGGCCCGGAGACATGTATCTGCACGGCGGCGGAACAACGTGGATGCCGGGAACCTACGACCCCGAGCTGAATACCATCTACTGGGGCACCAGCAATCCATCGCCGGACTTTGAAGGCAGCGTGCGTCCCGGCGACGATTTGTATACCAATTGCGTGTTGGCCCTCGATCCTTATACCGGCAAGTTGAAATGGCATTTCCAGTTCACTCCACACGACTTGTTCGACTATGACGCGACTGAGACGCCCGTGCTCGTCGACACTGTGTATGATGGAGCACCGCGCAAGCTGCTGATAGAGGCCAATCGCAATGGCTTTCTCTACATCCTCGACCGCGTCAACGGAAAATTCCTCTCGGCAACGCAGTTTTCGCTAAAGCAAAACTGGGCGAAGGGAATTGACGAAAACGGCAGACCGATACGAACTGACCTCATACCGAATGTCGAAGGCACCCGCATCTGTCCCGGCTTCGCAGGAGCCACCAACTGGTTCTCCCCTTCCTACAGTGAAGCGACGCGACTCTTCTACTTCATGTCGCTTGAAGAGTGCAGTGTCTACTCCGCAGGCGTGGAAAAATTCGAAGAAGGAAAGGCCTATTACTCGACCGGCGTCAAGCACAGCGCGAGCGACGATGCGGAGAAGGTTCTCATCGCCTTTGACCCGGTGCGTAATCGTTTCGTGTGGCGCGTTCCGCAGGTTGGAGGCACGCATTCATTCGCGGGCGTTATGACAACTGCCACCGGCCTTGTGCTCTTCGGAGATGATTCCAATTCTTTTGAGGCGGTCGACGGACAGACTGGAAAAACGCTCTGGCACTTTAACATGGGACAGAACGCGCATGCATCGCCGATGGCGTATGCCGTAGAAGGCAAGCAGTACTTCGCCATCGCTGCAGGCGACGACCTATTCACCTTTGCGCTTCCCGATTGAGCAAACGCAATCGCATCTGTATTTTTGAGGGACGACGAATGACACGGAGGGAATTTCTTGCACTTGGCGGCGCTGCTGCGGCGCACACCATTCTCAATCCGCGGATTGGGAATGCGTCGCCCCTTGCCGCCGCGGCAAAGCATGCGCAGCCTGACCATTCCCTGCGCATTCAGCCGTGCACGCTCGAACTCGCTCACGACATTCGCATCAAAACCATTGGCTACAACGGGCAAGTCCCCGGCCCTCTGCTGCGCCTGAAGGAAGGCGTACCGGTCAGCATTGAAGTCACCAACGAGACGGATATTCCGGAGCTGGTGCATTGGCACGGTCTCAAGATCGATGCATTCAATGACGGTGCGATGGAAGAAGGCTCCCCCATGCTTGCACCGCGAGGCAGGCTGACGTACCGATTCACGCCAGCGCCCTCCGGCTCCCGCTGGTATCACACCCACACCTCGGCGGAAAACAATCTTTCGCGCGCGACCTATACCGGCCAGTTTGGCTTCCTCTACATAGAACCGAAACACAATATCGGTGGTTACGATCAGGAGGTCTTCCTCGCCATTCATCACTGGGAGCCGTCTCTCATGCAGATGGGGCCGCCGATGAATGCGCTCGACGTGACCTATAAATATGCGTCGTTCAATGACAAGCTGCTTACCGCCTCCGAGCCGATTCGCGTCCGTCGCGGCGATCGCGTGCTCTTCCACTTCCTCAACGCCAGCGCCACGCAGACGGTAGAACTGGCTCTCCCCGGACATACCTTCACCGTCATCGCCATGGACGGCAATCTCGTCCCGCAGCCGCGCGCCGTGGATTCGCTGGTGCTGGGCGTTGCCGAGCGTATCGATGCGATTGTCGAGATGAGCGCGCCGGGCGTTTGGATACTCGGTTCCGTCGATGCCAGCGAGCGCGCCAAAGGCCTGGGCCGCGTCATCGAATATGCCGGAAGCGCGGGCGCGCCGGGATGGGTGGAAAGCAGGCGCAAGCCATGGAACTATCTCGCTTTCGCCAACACCGCGAAGGCTCCAGACGCGGATGAAGAAATTCCCATGGTCTTTGCGCCGCTCCCAGCCGGTCCGGATGGGATGCAGCGCTGGACCGTGAATGGAAAGTCGTATCCGGATACGCCGCTCTTGAAAGTCAAATCAGGCAAACGCTACCGGCTGGATTTTGTGAACAGCAGCGGCGAGCAGCACCCGCTGCATCTTCATCGGCATAGTTTTGAAGTCGTGAGCATCGCCGGAAAGCCGTGCTCAGGATTGATCAAAGATGTCGTGAACATAGCGCCCTACAGTTCGATGAAAGTCGATTTCATCGCCGACAATCCTGGCAAAACCCTCTTTCACTGCCATCAGCAGCTGCACATGGACTACGGTTTTATGCAATTGATCGACTACGAATGAGCAAAGTCCGCTGCCTGAGCCGGGAATCGCACGGCATTATTTTCCGGGGGGCGCGTCGTTTTGAGGCTGTGTTCTGCGCTTGCCTAAAAGACCAAGCGCCTGGCGTAACGATGTGTAGGTACGGGTCCTGCAGCTTCTGCATCGGATCGGATACTTGAAGGTAAGGAACAAAGAAATATCCCGAAGACGCAGCCTGGACAGACGAAGTTCGGTGGAATAGCAGTCAGGGCAAAACATAGGGCTGTTACCAAAGGACATGGACCTTTAGATGCCGCGTGCTTTCCTTTTACGAAGAAAGATTAGAGAAATTTCCGGTCCAACATTTTTACACGAAAAACTTCGATCTGGGGTACTGTATCTCTACAACCGCTTCGGCGGAGGGTGGTGATATGGTCTGGGACGTTGCCTTTACGTGCGATATTTGCGGAAAGAAGAAGGGTGAAGCCAATCACTGGTGGATGGTCATGCTGGGGGAAGTCCCTTGCTTTGACGAAGGTCAACCCTCTCAACGATTTACGCTTCTTCCATGGAATATGGCCGAGAGCCGGAATCCGGATATGTACCATCTTTGCGGACAGGGTTGCGCGATGCAGGCCATGGAACGGTTTATGACGCATGGCTCCATCGAGTCCGAACTTGCGGCCAATTCGCGCCGCTAGCCTTCACTTTTCAAACAGATTAGGCCCTCCGGCTGGAACAGCCTTCTTGGCCTTACGTTCGCGCGGAACCGAATTCGGTGATGCTGAGAGCATGCCCAGCAGTTCTTTCAACTCCATGCGCAGACGCTGCAATCGCACCTCATTCTTGGCGGCTTTAATTCCGGATTGCTCCGACTTCAGCGGCAATTCCGTCTGAGAGTTGTTGGCCTTCCGCGCCTCCCTGCTTTCGGATTGCAGCAACTGGCGGGCGCCCGCAATCGTATAGCCTTCCTCATGCAGCAGCCGCTTGATCTGCAAGGCCATTTCCACGTCGCGCTTGCGGTAGAGGCGCTGGCCGGTACCGCTCTTATTCGGCTTCAGCTGCGAAAATTCAGATTCCCAGAATCGCAGAACGTAAGCCTCCACCTTGCATAGCTTGGCGACCTCGCCAATACGAAAGTACAGCTTGTCGGGAATGGCTGTAACCGCCGCTCCTCCGCGTTGTGAGGCATGCTTCTGCATGGAAAGCCCAATTGGCCCAACCGCTGCCATCCAGAAAAGTATAGGCCACACCGAGCATGCTTCTGCAACAGAAACTGTGGCTTAAGCCGATCGCAACGACTCAGCCTCATCGGCCGTGATCGGCTCGCGCGGCGGAACATCGGCGTTTGCGGCCCGCAGATATTGCACGGGCCAGGTGATTTTCTGTCCCAGATCCTCCGCCGCATGCAGAGCCCAATAGGGATCGCGGAGAAACTCGCGCGCCATCAG
>JAATFH010000424.1 GCA_015655315.1 Terriglobales bacterium | reverse complement strand
GCTGCCAATGCGGCGCGGTCCGCACTGGAGTGACGCTCTTGTTGCGGCAAAGCTCCGCGCCTATTTTCGCAAATCATCCGGGCCCTTTTTATTGCATGCTCATTCTACGAAGGCGGGTCTGCTGGGCGCTGCGCTGCGCCCATGGATTCCAAAAAGCCTTTATACGCCGCATGCGTACCGCAGTGTCGATCCGACGCTTTCTCCGTTGAAACGGAAAATGATTCAGACGGTGGAACAAACCTTCACCAACACCTATGACCGAGTGATTGCTGTAGCTCCCGCCGAATACCACCATGCAATCAAGTTAGGCATTTCCCCTGAGCGCATTCGGCATATTCCGAATGGGATTCAAGCGCCCGAGAATGATATGGATCTTCGCGCGGTTTCTACGAACCCGTCGCACAAGAAATTGACGCTGGGATTTGTTGGACGTTTGGCATCGCAGAAAAATCCACTTCTGTTTCTCGAGGTTTTGCGCGAAGTTGCGATCCTGCGGCCGGATGCACGCGCGGTGGTTGTAGGCGACGGTCCGTTAAAAACCGAAATGCACGCGTACGCTGAGCGCTTTCAGCTTCATCATAGAATCGACTGGCGCGGCGCCGTGCCGTTCGCGTCCGCACATCACGATATGGACATTCAGGTTCATACCAGCCATTACGAGGCGATGCCGTATACCCTGGTGGAAAGTGCGGCGTATCGCCTTCCCGTCGTATCTACTAAGAATGACGGCTCGGTAGCCGTGCTTGGCAGATATCTTCCTGAAGCCATCGTCGATTCCTTCGATGCAAAGGCGCTGGCCGAAAGGGCGTTATCCGTCTGCTCCAATTCCGAGGACATGACGCGACAGATCGAGGGACTGCAGAAGATCGCGGAGCATTTTTCGATGGACCGCATGATCGCGGCTCTCGAGCAGGAATACGAATCACTGATTTCACTGTAAGTTTGTTTGACTTTCAGCGGCATGTTAGAGATGCAAGATGCTAGTCGGGTCGAGTTTACCTTTTAGAAGATCGCGAAATGCGAGTAGATTGCCACGAAAGCGTCCAGTCCGATCATCGCGATCAGTTGGCATCCGAAAAACTGTCCGACGAAGATTTCTTGCAGCGGCAAGAGCCCAATGATGAAAAATCACATCGTACAGGGACGGCTTTTTATTCTTGTTCCATAAATAAAGCGGATTAACGATTTGTGAATAGCCAAATCTGGTTCCCGATGTTCTTCCCGTTGGTGTAGCCAAATGGGCTATACATGTCTCCGCATTCAGAGCAATTTTCCCATATCTTAAACAGTTACTGGCAAAATCATAGTCTTCAAGCCAGCCATAAAGAGGAAGATTTTCATCAAAACGCACTGATGAGAATATGCTGGTACGTACGAAGATATTGCAGCCATAGGCTTCATCGTGATCGAAATTGCTCGGTCGCGGCGTATATTCTCTCGTCAAGCGTTTTGCGTAAATACGATCTAGGCCAGTATCTCCCTGCGCTCCATCGGCCACCACGTATCCAGTTGAAGCTAAAACGTCAGGCGACTGATCGAATAGACGCTCCATGCTCTCGATATAATTTGGAGCTATTTCTACATCATCATCAAGAAATAGAGTGTATGGAGTCTGAATGAGCGAGGCTGCCAAGTTGCGTTGAGATGTCAGCCCCTTCTTCGATCCAACGGCAACGCGTACTGTCGGAAATTCCTTAGTCTCTGAGGCGATGTGCTGATCGTCAAATATAGAAAGTATGATTTCGGCTGGTGAACGCGACTGCTCTAGAAAGATGGATTGAACGGTATCATGTAATACTCTGGCTCTGTTTGCAGAGCAGATTATCACTGTCGTATTCATAACATTGCCCTCGAACTGTAAGACTCCCACGTGTCTGTCAAATTTCAATGATCCAGTGATTTCAGTCTGACAAGAGAACCCATCGTCACAAGACGCTAGCACGGTCACCGAGTTAATAGATCACTTTTATCCATAAGAGTAACAAGTGGTACTTCCCGAAGCCACGCATTGTAATAAGAAGTAAGTTTGCCGTATGAATTGTCGAAAGCAAAGACAGGTTTCCCGATTAACAATGACAACAGCATTGCATGCAGGCGATCAGTGTAAACCACAGACGCGAGCGAAAACATCTTTAGCGCGTTCTTAACAAAGCCATCTCGTACTGGATACCATGTCTTTTGCATGTGGATAGGGCTCCCCATTGTGCGTCCATACTTAGCAATTCTGTATATCAAGTGAAATGACACATGATTAAAAATAGAGAACGAATCATTCCAATCAACAAAAAGTAAGGATTTATCTGTAAGTGCCGAAGGTACTCCCCTTGACTCTGGATCTTTCCTAAAAAAATAAAGGGGCTTAGAAAAATTACTTTCAGGAAGGTATGGTAATTCACCCGTAAGTTGATGAGCCATGTCCGGCATCATCGCAATATTTCTGAGGCCACCAGCTGTCAGAGACTCCATCGATGGCTCATCTCGCACGAAAATATCTAGCCTGTCGTGTTTTGCGAACTTGGCGCACGTCTCGCGCAATCTTTTTTGATCCTTAAAGTAAATTGTTTGCGGTAGTACTATGATTCGATTTTTTGGATACTGCGTAATAATCTGCTGAAGAAGGTCAAGATGCTCAGGATAGATGTCTCCAAAGTTCCCTCCTCCATGGAACATAAAAATATCGTTGTCGGTTATACCTTTTAATTTCTGAGGGAAGTCGTGATAGGTGTATCGTTTCCAAACATTCAGATTATAGTCGGCAAAAAATTTCTCGGTGCCAAGATTTATCAGAAGATCGCCGACATTAGGATGCAGCGGGTAATCGACATAAATAATCCTCTGATCAGAAGTAATCCCTTCTGCGATCAATAAATGCTTGTGGCGTAATCCCATGAAGGATGTATTGTGCTTACTCAGAATCAGCCTCCGAAATTTGTGATGTCTCACTTATGCATAGAATTGTTGCGTTTAAGATAGTGCGAATGTTGAATTGACGGCCTATATCGTCAATTCAACATTCGCGGGCTCAGCGCTATAGGTACGTATGTACTGAGCCAGCACGGTATCTTCCCGGAACTGGTCTAGGAAGATTTCTTTATGTGAGCCATAGCCCTTCCATTCTGAGAGGTTATCGAGCGCGTTATTCATCGCGTCTACTAGGTTCGCCAGAGAATTGGCAGCAAAGAGTCGAAATGTTCTACTTAGTGTTGCAATCTCTGGGAGGCCGCCAACCTGTGCGCAAATCATAGATTTGCCAGCATGCAGTGCTTCGACGCAGACATAAGGGAGAGGCTCAGCCCACTGTGATGGAATAACAACTACATCAATTGCACTGTAGAAACTTGGTGCGGCGGTAAACCCCAACCAGTCAATCCGGGGATCGTCAAATCTTCTTCGTAAGCTGTCTGCGTATGCTTCAATACCCCTGCCCGCAACTTTGAGGCGCCAGTTAGATTTAGTCAGATGTTTAGTCGCCTCAAGGATCACTTCGATGCCTTTTTCCTCCTCAAGCCGTCCAATAAACCCAAAGGTGAGTATATTGGGGTCGCTTGGGGAAAGCAGTGGTGCAGAAGTATTACGTTCAACTTGAATGTTGTAGATAACCGCCGAGGGTACATTGTTAAAATAGCCGAGATTTTTATGGTAGTCCCGAGTGTAGTTGCTGACAGAGACGACGGTGTCCGGCATCTCGGATGCCTTCCGGCGGTTCCACGTAAGAGCCTTGCAATCTGTGCAGCGCTTTTCGCATGCTTTGCTCCTGCGAAATAAAGTGGTGCGGGGGCACATGAGGTAGTAATCGTGCAGCGTATGTACAAGTCGGATCTTGCGCCGTTTCACTTCGCGCCAGACGGCGACAGAAAACCCACTTATGTTGTGAGTGTGCACTACATCGGGTGACTCGATATCCAATATTCTCCCGATTCTACGGGCTGCTTTTAGGTTCCACATTTCTCGAAGATGCCATGCGATACGCAAGAGTGCGCCAGGCTTTTTTACCCGATTGAAAGGCCAGTAGAAATTATCAAGCGGAATGCGATATACACGCACTCCATTTTGCTCTTCCAGACGCTCTCCGGTTTCAGGATCCTGGCAGATGACAACCACCTCAAAGCCTCGTCGCGCGAGCGCCTCCGCGAGCAGCGCCGCTGCCTTTTCCGCCCCTCCGATAACATAAGGAGGATAAAGTGTACTGATAACGAGTATCTTCATTTCGCAAGTATCTTCGTGGTATTAGAGAACACACGCCGACCCAAACTATTGTGAAACGCATCGTGAACGGCGCGCATCGAAAGTAGAATTTTTACACCGCGATTCTTTTCGAACATGACAACTCTCAATCTCCCCTTAACTATACGAAAAGCTAACCTGGCGCACCATTCCGGATATTGACGCCAATAATGTCGCATGACCCACACACCATTGCGCATCGAGTAATATTGACGTATCGGGCTATAGTTAAGTGTAGTGGTGAGATATATCCCAAAGAGAGTATGCCTCCGACTATTTCCCGGGACATGGGAGATGCTTGCATCTCCGCAATATCTTATGGCCCAACCTGCAGTTATGACTCTAAGACAATATTCGTAGTCAACGTAATCGATGAAAAAGTCTTCCTTAAACCATCCCTCGGAAGCAAACACGCGTAGAGGCATGAGACTTCCAGATGTTTGTGCTACGAGATACCGATTTTTTTTTGAAGTCCTCGGACCATCCTGTGCGCCGGTGTTTCGGTTGTGAATCCGGGGCGCGACAATGGCAACTTTCTCTGAAGCAGGCTTGGCAAAGAGGCAAGACATCATGTTGTCAATAAAGCCTGCATGAACCTCGCTGTCCTGATCGAAAAGCGCTACATACTCGAAGCCGCCATGCGCGACTGCCCAGCGGACGCCCTGATTCAGCGCCGTTCCAATGCCCATGTTGTCAGTATTTTCGATCAGGGTGAAGGCGTGCTGCTGCGCCAATCCGCGCAGCCAGTCGCGCTCATCATCGGTAGATCGGTTGTCGACTACAACCAGGCCGCCGACCTGTCCGCGCAGCGCCGCAATATGCTGCGGGAGGTCCGCATCAGGATGATAGGTAACTATGATGCCGCAGACGCGATCGCTCACCGCACACCCTCCAGCGCCGGTTCTTCTTTCCGGGTTTCTTTCGTTATCGCCACGCGGTAGAAGTAGGCGAAAAGACCGCTGTTGAGAACAGCAAGCATGCCATCGCTCGCCAAGGTCGCGCAGGCGGCGCCCTGCCACCCAAACTTCGGAATCCAGATCCAGTTCAAGGCCACGTTCAGAAGCGCCACGATGCCCTGCGCCCCCGTTCGCCAATTCTGTCGTCCCATTCCGGTGACTGCGCTGCCGCACATCTGATGGATGCCGCGGATGAGAGGCAGCCAGCAGAGAATCTGCAACACGGCCACTGCACCGGAGAAATTTTTGCCGGCAACGGTCGGCAGGAGGAAAGCTCCATACTTCGTGACGACTGCGATGGCCAGTCCCATGCCTGAAGCAACGGCGAGAGATTTCAGAGCCAGCCTGAGCATCACGCGAACACCCTGGGGACTGAGCACGAAATGCCTTTGCATCACTGCTGAAGTGAGCGCGCCGATCGGGCTGGTGGCAAAGTCGATGACGCGATAGGCCAGGGTATAGAAGCCGTTCTGCACTTCCATTCCATAGTGCGACAGCATGATCTTATCGAGGTCGTTATTTACCGCCTCCGTTGTTCCGGCAACGGAAAACCCGAGCCCTTCCCAGAAGCGTTGCTTCAGTAAGCCAAAATCAAGATGTGCAGATCCGATCTGTTTGCGGACATTGAAATAGATTGCCGCCGCCGCCGCGAACGAAGCAATCAGCACGCCCACCGACCACTGCAGAGCGTTAGCGTGGCCCATGCCAACCTTCATGATCACGAGAATCAGTACGCGGCTCAGGTTGGATGCGGTGTTCATCAGCGCAGAAAGCCGCGCATGGCCCAGGGCAAACACCATGGAACTGCCAAGCAGAGTAATCTGCGAAAAAAGGCAATTGGCCACGATCAGTGTGACGGCCATCAGCGGGCTGCCGAGTGAATGCATCCATCCGCCAAGCAAGAGCGTGCTCACCGCAGCGACAATGGTGAACGCCGATGTTGTGGCCAGTGCATTGCCCCAGTATCTGGCGGCCTTTTCATGATCGATCGAAACATAGCGCAGGAAGAGCATGGCAGCCCCGAGAGCGCTGTAAGGAGTGAGCGTATTTACCAAGGCGAAAATGCCTGCGAAAACGCCGTATTCACGAACACCAAGAAGGCGCGCGAGCAGGACGAAGTAGGCCGCCTGAAAAAAGAAATTCAGTATCCGGCCGACAAGCATCCAGCTTGCGTTGTGTGACAGCCGTCCACTATGCTTCTTTTTTTTGCCGGATTGCTGATCTTGAATATCGCTTCCGGCAGCGTCCTGTCGGATATCCCTCAAGGTATCTCCTGCTAAGTTTTACGATTCGAGGCTGTATGTTCTATCCACTGAGACTAAGCTGATTAGAACCTTTTACTGCTATCGGTGAGATAAGCCAGCAATAGAGAAGGTACTCATAGCCGATTGCCTGTTTTCGCTCGACAGGTAGAACAGTATGCACTGCGCCGTCAATCGCACATTCTACTTCGCCTCAGTAATGACAAGTAGAATCATGAGACATTCGATAGTTACTAACTTCCGATGCAGCATCTATCTTGCGATGTAAATGGCTGCCGAACTCGTTGACGCAACAAGTCCGCCGAGGTTCACAGCTATATTCCGCAAATAACTGAAAGGCACATAAATAATATCGTCTGCGCGGAGTGGTATATCCGCAGTTTTGCCTTTTTGCATGGCGGCCAGAGGCAGTGGAATCTCAACATAACTCCCGTCTGCCTGTTTGCGAATGATCCGCGCTTTGGACGGCACCGCATTGGGCGGTGTGCTGCCTGCCAGAGAGAGCAAGCGCAGTGCCGTCATTTGCGAGTCGTTCGTTCCGATCACATAGCCGCCTGGCCTGCCTACGTCGCCGAGAACGTAAATAACATCGGCTTTGGGGACGACGATTTTGTCTCCCGGATAGATTAGGGGTGCCGAGTCGATGGCAACTCCCGAATCATTTGAAATGAAATAGGGGATTTTTTCCTTCGTGGTATGGCGTTCAATCGTCACTGTGCGGTTGGCTGTATCCGCTAACCCTCCCGCAAGTGCGAGCACATCCAGCAGGCTGCGCGGCGTCTCAATGGCAAAGCTTCCGGGCGAGTGCACCTGGCCCAGAACCGTGACATTTTGCGTGGCTTGTTGTTCGATGGTCACGCTGACATGAGGGTCATTCATCCAGTGTCCGTCAACCATGCTCTTCTCGATGGCGCGGGCGGCATCGTTGGGCGCAAGCCCGGCGACAGTGATTGACTCACCAGCCAGCAGCTTGATCTTTCCGGAATCGGTGACGCGAACATGCTGTTCCAGCTCCGGAGTGTCGAAGACCTGAATATGCACCATATCGCCAGGACCGATCTCGATGCTCTCCTTTTGCGCCAGACACGGAGCGGCTAACAGGCATAACAACAACATACCCTTAGGCTTTATCATTTCGACCCTCCTCCCCGTAGTAGGTGGATTTACCACGTCCGTAATACCCGTAGTAGCCGTAATAAGAAGCGGAGTTCGGCGAAATGGCGTTCAGTACAGCTCCAATGGCCGGCACCGCCGGGTTCTTAGCATGAGGCAGGAGTAGTTTGTGAGCCCGCTGCAGTGCTACGCGTGTCGTAGCGCCGGCGCGCACGACCAATACCGTAGCGTCCGCCAGGGGTTCAATCAACTGAACGTCGGTAACAGGAAGCACTGGGGGACAGTCCACTACGATGAAGTCGAATTCCGAGCGCCACTGCTCAATCAACTCCTTCAGGCGCTCCGAACCGAGAAGTTCCGAAGGGTAGGGCGGCACTGCTCCGGCGGTCAAAATGTAGAGTGCAGGAATATCTTCGAGCTGTACGGGAGAAAATTCGGTTTCGCGATCGGCGAGCAATGCGCTGAGGCCGGATTTTTCTACCAATTTGAGTCGCTGGCGTAGCACCGGGCGGCGCAGATCCGCTTCCACCAGCAATACCTTCTTGCCGAAGTGCGCGAGGGAAGCCGCCAAGTTTACGGAAATTGTGGATTTCCCCTCTCCGGGACTTCCGCTGGTGACAAGGATCACCTGGGGAGGGCGTCCGCTGCGCGCGATAAGCATTGCCGATCGCAGACTTCGAATCGCCTCACTGAAGGCTGAATTCGGGGTGGACAACAGCTGAATGGGTGCGAGCGCGGGACCTTCTGTCTTGATGCGGGGTAGAAGGCCGAGCGCTGGAACGTGCGCAGCCTCAATCTCTTCGATACCCTGCACTTTATTGTCGATAGCGTCAGCAAGCAGTGCATTGCAGCCGCCAAGAAATACCCCCAGCCCCACTCCCAAGGCAAGAAATAGAGGAACATTAGGTCTGTTTGGCCTGGCAGGGACACGGGCCATGTCAACTACGGTGAGATTTGAAGAGCGAAGTCCCTCCAGGATACCCGCCTCTTTCAATCGGCGAAGCAAATCCTGATAAAGCTCCTGACTTTGTGCGGCTTCTTTGTCGAGGATCGCGTACTCGATCGTTTTGTCATTCAATTTCTCAGCGGATTGCCGGTCGCTCTCATATGTCCGGCGGGCGCCTTCTTCTGCTTGTACTGCAATCCCGTAATCGTTCTTAGCGCGTGCGGCAATTCTGTTGATTTCATCGTGTAAAGCATCCTGAACACGTTTGAGCGAAGCACGCTCTTCGACCAGCCTTGGATACGCCGACCCAAACTTGACTGAATCCTGCCCGATTTGCGCCTCACTAGTTGCTTCCTGACTCCGCAGGGACTGGATCAATCCAAGCGAATTCGTGAGACCGGGGCTGCCGCCTCCGCCAGTCATGGATGTTCCACCAAGTTGAGAGATTAATTCGGGATCTCCCGTCTTGACCGTCTGGTAAATGGCTCCCTTTAGAATGCGGTTTGCCTGAGCCTGCGATAATGCTGCGGTAGACTGCGTCAAACGATCGAGGATGGGGCTGTAAATCACAGGCTTTCCCTGCGGATCTGTGCCTCCGACTCCAAATAGACCGGTATCTTTCTGCAGGCTGACAACCTTTGCCTGCAGATCTTCACTCTGCTTGCGCAGCCCGCCCAGCTGACCTTCCAGCCATCCGGAAACCTGGTTCGTGGCAGCAAATTTTGTCTGAAAGGTGTAGTCAATTAACGCCTGAACAAGATGATTGACTACTTCTGCCGCTGTCCTGGGATCGGGATTGCTGTAATCCACTTCAATCAGGCGGGTACCGGCGACCGTCTTTACCTTCAGATTGTTGCTGAAGGTCGCGATGGCGCGTTGACGCCGCCGAGGAGAATTCTCAAGGCTTGCGGACGGAGGGTCGGCCGCTCCTCCCGGGCTGATCAGTCCCAACAACCAGCCAACAGGACTGAATTTACCCTTGAAATCCTTATTTTTCTCAAGATTAAGATCTTGAATAACCTTCAGTGCAAGGGAGTCGGACTGCAGAATAGAGGTTTGGGTCTGCAGGTCGATATTTACCGACAGTGCATCTGAAGCGCCGCCAGCACCAGCGCCGGCCCCCCCCATGAGGCTATCCAGGTTCAGGCCGTCCGATGTGGATTTCTGAAGCTGCACTGTCCCGATCGCCTGATATCTGCGGGTCATGAATACGCAGGCAAGGATCGCCAGAGACAAGCATGTCAAAAAAGTGATAAAAATAACGCGTCTTCTTCGATCGAATACCCTAAGAAGGTCACGCAGAGTAGGATCCTGGTGGGGGATAGAACTCAAACGTCCTCGCTCCTTGTAGCTGGTTGTGCCCGGAAAACTGGTTGTAGTTGAATTGGGTTAAGAACAATATATCAGACCGTCTCTCCAGTGTTTCTTGCGGGAGCAGCCAAGATAAAACGATCCTGTAGTGTGCCACTCATCGTTACAAACGTGAGTGGGACTACTATCTATAGCAAAGCCCTATCGACAGCCAACGCAAATTTCTGATGACAAATTATGGTTGATGGATTGGCAGCATAGGACGCACGGCTGGCCACGTATAGGATTTCGCGCCGTTCAGCGAAATCGTCCACCAGCCATTTGATTCCTGCTTTGCAGTGACAGAGGGGGTGCTTCCTCCACTGCTTTTCACCTGCGAAGGAACAGGGAAGATTCCACTATTCAGCAGAATCGTACTGGTCCGATTGCGCGGAAAGGGCCGCAACACCCATTGGCCATTTTCCAGACGTATGGAAATCATCGCGTCTGTCTGCACCGTGCCAAAGTTCAGCGTCTTGCCATCGGCATTCAGCCGCACATCTCTTTGCGTGGAGAGGGTGTGAGATACAGGCACAAAGCTCACGCTCGATCCCTGCCCGCTGATCGTGATGTAGCCAAGTATGTAGCGCTGCGTTCCGTCATTCTCTCCCGAGAGAGGGATTCGAGCGCCAGTTGACGGATCCGTAAGTCCGACTCTTATGGAATAGGTTCTATCTGATACAGATGCTGGAATGGAAACTTTGTAAGGGCCATCGGAAATCACCTGATTCAACTGCCATTGAGAAGTGGGCACAGGTAGAGGATGATCGCCCTGAAAGACGATCCCGCTGTTTGCAGACAGAGCCTGGTCGTTCACGAAGTGCACAAAAAATTTATAGTTCGAAGTGAGCTTCTGCGTTGCAGTCCAGTTGTATTCGATGGAGAAAGTTCTTCCCGGGCCCGCTTTCACCGATGCAACCGATGGTTTTATGACAGATCCAGAATTGGTTAGATCGCTCTGGTTGCGTGCGTTGGCAAAAATGGAAGTCGGAGTCTGGGAATAATCGCAGATTTGATTTCCACAAAGTGCGGTGTATGCCACCAGGTCTTTTCCTTCGGCAACCCACCCATATTGAGGCAATGTCAGACTATTCCATTGCAAAGTTGAGGCATTTGCATTCGCCACGACCTGCAGCCCATTGGCGTACTCCACTGAGACACGATCAAACACTCCCGCTTCCGAGGCTGCTGAAGAAGTGGTCCAATTGCCGTTGACCTGATAGCGAATCGAACGGACATGCTGCGTCGCATAACTCTTTGCTGCCGATCCAACCAGACCGCTTTCGACGAGAGCATGCGGAATATCATTCCAATACTGCGTGCCCAGGAAGGGAGCATGTCCAAAGGCAACCTCCTGCATTCTGTAAGCGTCCGCCTCGGCCGTCGTCATCGAATGCGAGCCTGAAGGTGTCCAGCGCTCGTAATAGCCCATGCCGTGGTTGACCTGTAGCGGATGGATCTCCAGCAAATCAAAATCCACGAAGAGCGGAACGTTCGCACCTGCGCGTTGAGGAATGCTTCCAGTGCCAAACTGTGCTTCTACTCCGTCGAGCAGGCCGCTGTAATACCAATGGGCCGCTCCTTCGCCAAACGTCGGGCCGTCGTATGTTTTCCGTTCATAGGCCCAGAGGTCGGCTGCACTTTTCATCCAGGCCTGCATCGTTCCGCCGAACGGTGAAGCAGGGTCCATGTCGCGCATGTGATAGGGCGAGACTGCCGAATTGACGTCGAGAAAAGACGCGTCCGTGCCATAGATTTGGTGAATGGAAGGCGACTGTGTCGAAGCGTTCTTCACCATCCATGACGGTTTTGTTTGAAAGGCTTGAATCCCCATTCCATTGCGCCATGCAAGCGCCTGTTGCCCTGCATCCTTTGCCGCAACCGCGGCAGGATTGAAGCCGGGATAATTCGGGTAATAATCGATGTAATTTTCGTGCAGCGCCATCAGGCAGCCATCGGCCTTCCCGGCGGCAATTGCGGCCTTGAGCGCGGCGTCTCCTCCCAGCTTGTCGTTGGCGGGATAGTGTTGGGGCAGCCCGTTATCGTATCCGGCGTGCTGCCAATCGTGAATGATGCCAATACAGTTGGTGATACCGTAATCTCCCAGCTGCTCCAGGCCATCGCGAATCACCTGAAAGCCGGGAGTCCAGATATCTTCCACCATGCGTCCTGTGAGTTCGGACATATAGGGTGAAGCCGGATTTGCCGGGGAAGGAAACGTATCGTCGACGTTCGAGGAGGCAACGACGACTAGTTTTTCGTGCAAGGGAACTACGCTTCCATCGGTTCTCGGCATGTATTTGACTGCGGAGCCATTGAACTGTGTTCCGTGGGTCTCGTGAAAATCCCACCATGCGTTGACAAATCCGCGCCACCCGCTCACATACCAGACATTCCCGGTGTAGTACGGCACGGCCATCTTCTTTGCGTTCAGCTCAGATGGCCAGGAACCGAAATCCACGGATGCGAGGATGGGCTGGTCGGCGTTGAGCGTGATCGCTAATGCATTCGCGCTGGCGACGAGAGTTGCTGTCATGCGAACAGTCTGCCGGGTTTCTGTTGCGTAAGTGATCGTTACGGTATTTCCATTTGGGTCTACGCTTGCCGCCTGACAGGTCAGTTTTCCACTGCGGGCATGAATGGACGGGTGCAAAAGAACAACGCCAGCCGGGGAGGCACTGGGATTCCAGGTAATATCGCCGAGTGAATCGATGCTCTGAATCGCCGGAGGGTGAAAAACAAGAGCCGATCCCTGGCTCGCAGCCTCGCGCTCGATCGACAGTGCATGCAGGGCGCCGCCAGCCCACGATAGCGGCATAAAAAAACCAAGACCAAGAATGACGGCAAGAACTATCACCACCAGCACACGAACTTTTCCCATGGCCTCGCCTATGTTCACCAGATTGATTTCTCATTATCTGATGCTGTGCCACTAATCCGGATGCTTAACGAAAAGTTCACGATGGTGTACATGCAAATCGAAAGCTGGCCACGAAAATTCGTCGCCAGCTTTTCTTATTCTGATTATTTTGAGATCTGATTTTGAGCCCGAGTCCTTATTGTGAAACCGGCCACGAATAGGATTTAGCGCCACTCAGCGGTAACTGCCAGTACTGTCCCTGGGGGATGGGGGTCACGGTTGGAAGATTGCCACCAACTGCTTGCACGGTCGCAGGCATGGCAAATCGGGAACCATCGATCAGTACTGTGAACGCCCGGCTTCTGGGGAAGGGCCGCAGCACCCACTGATCGCCCTCCTGCCGAATGGAGATCATGCCGTCGGTTTGCACTGTCCCGAAGTTGACAACTGAGCTGGACGGGTTCAGGCGCGGGTCGTCAGGCTGCGAAGGTGGCGGCGCGAAGCTGACTGCGGAACCTCCGCCGCTGATCGTGAGATACCCGACAATATATCTTTCTGTCCCGTCGTCGTTTCCCGCCAGCAATATTCGATTTCCGGACTGCGGATCATAGAGGCCCATGCGAATGGAATAAGTTCCATCCGACAGGGATGATGGAATCGTGAGCGACCAGGGTCCATCCGATACTGCGTTGCCCGGCATCCACTTCGATGTCGGTTCAGCGGGAGCGTGGTCATCCTGAAAAACGATGCCGTCGTTTACGTTCAACGCATTGTCATTTACGAAATGAATGAAGGCCTTGTAGTTCGCGGGGATCGCGTGATAGACCTGCCAATTGTAGGCGATGGAAAATCTGCGATTTGCGTTCGCTTTCAAGCTGGCCACCGACGGTTGGGCGGCTCCCCCTCCGATACGCAGGTCGGTCTGATTGCGCGCGTTGGCAAATAGAGAGCTGGATGTTTCCGCATAGTCGCAGACCGTGTTGCCGCACATCGCCGTGTACGCGAGAATTCCATCGCCCTTGGCCGCCCACCCGTATTGTGGCAGCGTGAGTCCTTGCCACGTTAACGAACTTGAGGAGGCATTTGCAGCGATGCCAAGGCCATTGTCATAGGTGATTTGAACTGCTGAGAATTGATTCGCCTTCACAGCAACAGCTGGACTGACCCAGTAGTCATTCAGCCGGTATTGAATGGAAGCGGCATGCGCGGTTCCATAACTTGCCGCAACCGGGGTCACCAGGTTTCCTTCCTCAAAGGCATGGACAATATCATTCCAATTGGTCGCGTCCAGGAAGGGAGCATGCCCGAAGGCGACTTCCTGCATGCGGTACGCGTCCATCTGCGAGGTCGTCGTGATGGCGGATCCACTCTTGACCCAGCGGGTGTAGTAGCCCATCCCATGGTTGACCTGAAAGGGATGAATCCGCAACAAGTCAAAGTCTACAAACAGAGGAAGGCTCTCTCCGCCATTCTGGGGAAAGCCTGCTCCCGCCTGAGCTTCCACTCCATCGAGCAAGCCGCTGTAATACCAGTGATCCAGCCCTTCTCCAAATACCGGTCCTTCATGCGTCTGCCGCTCATAGGTCCAGAGCGAGGCATTCGCCTGCGTCCAGGATGTCAAAGCGCCTGCCCCCGCTTGCCGCGCGTTCATATCTACGTGGAAGGAAATCGAAGCCGCGGAGTTCACATCAAGATAGGAGGCAGTCGTTCCATATCTTTCATGAATCGCAGGCGATTGATTGGCGGCATTCTTGATCATCGATAGAGGCTTTGTCGCATACGACTGAATCCCCAGGCCGTTCTTCCACGACTGTATCCAGTCGCCGGTGCCGGTGAGAGCGATTGCCGAGGTATCGAACTCGGGATAATTGGGATAGTAATCGACATAGTTCTCGTGCAAGGCAACCAGGCAGTTATCTGCCTTTCCGGCTGCGACAGCCGCGTTCAATGCCGATTCACCGCCGAGACTCTCGTTGGCCGTGTAGTGTTCCGGCAAGGCATTATCGTAACCCGCATGCTGCCAGTCGTGGATAAGCACCGCGCAGTTGGAGACTCCGTAATCGCCCAACTGCTGCAGTCCCTGTTGAATACCGGAAAAACCCACAGTCCAGACATCGACCACCATGCGTCCCGCTAATTGCGTCATATATGGCGAGACTGGATTACCCGGGAATGGAAACACATCGTCCACATCGGGAGACACGGTGACGACAAGCTGTTCGTGCATGGGCGCAAGCGAGCCGTCCGTGCGTGGCGCATATTCCGCTGCTGTTCCGTTGAAATCGGAAGCGCCGGTACTATGCCAATCCCACCATGCATTTCCATACTGTCCCATGCCGGCCAGATACCAGACGTTCCCCGTGTAATAAGGAACCGCAATTTTCTTTGCCTGCAATGTAGAGGTCCATTGACCTGTATCTACAGAAGAGATGACCGGAGCATCCGCTGCCAGCGCTATCGTGACCTGATTTTTTTGCACGAGGGGAGACAGTATGACATGTAGAGCGCGGCTGTTGACGGCATAGGTGATTGTCAAGTTCTGGCCGGAGTTATCCCAGGAAGAAGAAATAGTATGCAGTGTGCCCAGGCTGCTCTTGATCGTCGGATGCAGCAGTTGTATTTTTGACCCCTGCGTGGGGACAAGGGTCAACGTTCCGAGAGAGTTTGTGCCGCCCGCCGTTGGCGCAGTCCATTGATACACGCCGGAGCCCTGATTTTGCGGAGGGCCGCCAACTGCCATCACTTGCGCGGAAGCCATGGCCACACCGCCGGCGCACGATGCCTGGACCAGCGATACGCCGGCCGCAATCGCAAGCACATTGCCGTTCGCGTCCACGCTGAGCACGTTCGCATTGGAACTGCTCCATGTACAGTTGGTCGCCGCGTTGCCGCTGCTGGATCCGCTTGCTGTAACCTGCAATTGGGAGACCTGTCCCACCGATAATGCAAGCGAAGAAGGAGTGATGCTGAGGGCTGCGGCACTGCCTGCCCGTGTTGCGTTGCCCAGTCGCACTCCGCACCCTGTGGAGATGAGTGATGCAGTCAGTGCTGCAACACCAGCAACCACTTTGCTCTTGTTATATGCCACCCGCGCCATGCCGGATTTATCGGCGTGGGTATTAGCCTCATCACGACGCGAGGTAGCTCATGTTCTCGTCCGGACGAATGATGTAGAGAGATCAAAGTCTTACGAGCTTCAAAGTTCTGGCTTGCGAACGATTGTCCGATTCCTGGACACGCGCCGCAGTAAAACCACCAACGCTATTCCATGCGTTCCATTGCAGTAAAAACCTGCTTTCCCCCATAAACATCCGGCTGATCTCGACCATCTGTATCTGGTTACCAAGGTGATAGTGTCGATATTTGGACACTCTGCTGTCAGCGGTAGAGATCGAGTGATGCGGTGAGAAACGTGGTGTCTCTTTCTCATGTGTGGTGGAGAATTATTTATATCTTTGTCGAAATATCGACACGACGAACCACACGGTCATGGAAGAGTGCACGAAATTCTATGATCTGAAAGATTCAGAGAGATGGCTGACAAATTGCACATGTCAACGCGGGGAGCATCCGCCCTGCAAGCCTCGACAGATTCATCGACACGCATGCCGGACGACGTTAGATAGAATGACTGAATTTTGATGTGGGAAAGCAGCATTCTCTAATTTCACAGCATTATTTGTTTTACTGACAGGGAGGGCACATTGAAAGCAGTCGTTCTGGAAGAAACGCGTCAGGTCGTAGTGCGGGAAGTCCCGGATGCGGAGATGCAGGAAACGACTGACGTCCTCCTCCGCATCACCTCCACTGCTATCTGCGGCACCGACCTCCACTGCTACGAAGGCCGCATGCGCGGCATTGAAGGTGGCGTGATTGGTCACGAGCCTCTTGGCATTGTCGAAGAAGTCGGCTCCGCCGTGGTAAACGTCAAAAAGGGCGACCGAGTCACTGTTCCAACGCACATCTGTTGCGGTTTCTGTGCGATGTGCGTACAGGGCAGTTCTTCTGCCTGCCTTACTACGAATCCCGGAACGGCGGGTGCAGCTTACGGGTATCCCAATAAGGGTGGCTATCAGGGCGCGCAGACGGAACTATTGCGTGTGCCGTTCGCAGATGCAAACTGCCTCAAACTGCCGGGCGATCCTGGCGATGATTGGGAAGATGATTTTGTCCTGCTCGCCGATGCCTTTACCACTGGGTACCATGGCGCGGCTATTATCGACACCGCGCCGGGCGATACGGTCGCCATTTTCGGAGCAGGAGCGGTCGGTTTGCTCGCCGCTTATTCCGCACGCCTTCGCGGCGCTGCTCGTATCTACGTCGTAGATGCCATTGCTGAACGCCTGGAAAAAGCAGGTGAGATTGGCGCCGTCCCCATCAATTTTCTCCACGGAGACCCCGTCGAACAGATCAAGGAGCAGCAATCGAAGTGGCGATCCGGTTCCGCGTTCCGCCAGGAGACGCCTTTGGGCGGCGTTACCTGTGCCATCGATGCGATTGGTTTCCAGGCTCGCTCCAAAACAGATTACAAGCTCGAAGATCCATTCTGGGTTACCGATGCCATCGCAGAACTGATCAACCCAGCCGGCCGTGTTGCAATTATTGGTGTATGGCCCGTCCAAGACCCAAAGGCTATTGAGCCATCTCTCAGGCAAGGAGAACTGACTCTTCCCTGGGCCAAGCTATTCAATAAAAATGTTCGCATCACGATGGGCCGCGACGATGACGAACGTTGGAACAGCAAGCTTCGCGATATGATCGTGACGGGCGCTGCTAAGCCGAGTCAGGTCGTCAGCCATCGTCTTTCCCTTGATGCGGCTCCCGCGGCCTTTGCTAAATTCGATGCACGCGAAGAAGGCTACATTAAGGTTGTTCTCAAGCCCTGAGCCGGATTTCTCAGTGATGCAAACAAGGGAATCGCCATCGACGGCTCGAAATTTCCTGCTGCGGCTAGCGTTGATAGCACTCGCGAACGACTCTCCTTACAACGTTATCTCGACACCATCGAGACAGCAGAAATACAGGCAAGTATAGATTTGCCTGCCGTTCAGACCGCGCTCAATCCGATAAAGCTGCATGCTGACCCTGTGGGGCTAAAGGCTTATAGTTCACTCATCTGTGGGGCCTGGGCTTCACTCCCTAAAAGTTGGTTCCTGCATGGTTTCTTTTGGAAAATGAGAGGATCAGGGTTATACTGCCTCCATGTTTTACCTCGATTGCGCCAGGAAGTGTTGTAGCAATGCGTGTTGTTGTTGCTATTGCAATAACACGAGCTTCGGTGCGCGTCTGGCAGGTAAGGCTCTCTAAAACGCCCTCTATATCCTGACTTCCCCTTCCTGGATACACGGTCTCCAAAAAGCCGCAGAGCCACACGCCTCTCTGAACAGAATCTGTGCACAGATTCTTAACAAAGACAGGGTTAGCAATGGCTTCGGATTTAAATTTCGCCAGGATTGTTTCGTCCGTGATGGACTTTCTACCGTTGCCATACGTGCCCCGTCCCTCCGCGCCATTGAATCGCTGCCGTCTCTGTTGAAGAGATTTCGCTGTCTCGATTTCTAAGATCTCTCAATGAACACTGTCCATTTACTTGCAGGATTCTCCATCTGCTTTGAAAGGTTTTGATATGCCAGTTTCTGCGAACACTTTGAACACAGTTCGACCATCTGCCGGTTTTCATTGGCGACGTTTCTTCTTAGCAGCATTGATTTGGGTGATTGCGTCCCACGCCATAGATCCACGTCTCTCTTACGCGCAAGTCGTCAGCGCCACGCTGCAGGGCACAGTACAGGATGCAACCGGAGCATCGGTTTCCGAAGCAAAGGTGGAAGCACTCAATACATCGACAGTAATCATCTCGCGTACAGAGACAAGCGCGACCGGGCGATTTGTCTTTGCCGTGCTGGCGCCGGGAGGACCATACACAATTACCGTGGAGGCCCAGGGCTTCAAGACCGAGGTCCGGTCAGGGATTCACCTGGTGGTGAATCAGATGGTCGATCTGGATATACCGTTGCAGGTTGGAGCATCCGAGCAAAAAGTCGAAGTGAGCTCTGATGTTACTCAGCTCGAAACTTCAAGCGCTGCGATAGGGCAGGTAATCGGCAACCGTAGCGTAGAAAATCTCCCCTTGAACCAGAGAAATGTGTGGTCTCTGTTGTTTTTGATGCCCGGCGTTACGGGGAGCGTTACGTATCAATACAACAGCATGAATATGTCGGTGAACGGCGGCCGTCCGGGAACAACGAATCTTCTGGTGGACGGGATTCCCGGATCTCCGCCCCTTATCGTTCCCATCGGCAGCCTTGGAGTCTTCCCTTCGGTCGATTCGGTCCAGGAGTTCAAAGTTCTGACCAACGGGTATTCGGCTGAGTTCGGTCGAAGCGGCAGTGGCATCGTCAATGTGATTTTGAAATCCGGCACGAATCAACTTCACGGGAGTGTCTTTGAATTTCTTCGGAATTCAGTTCTCGACGCGAATACTTATTTTGCAAATCAGAGCGGCACGCCATTGCCCAGCTTCAAGCGGAGCCAGTTTGGCGGGAGCGTCAGCGGACCGGTCTATATCCCGAAGCTCTACAACGGTAAAAACAGGACTTTCTTCCTTTTCTCCTATGAGGGATTGCGCCAGGGAACAGAGAGCGAGGTGACGGCCACCGTTCCAACTGCATTGCAGAGAACCGGGGATTTCTCGCAGACCTTCAACTCGGCTGGCAATCCGGTGCTGGTGTACGATCCACTCACGACAGTGGCTTCCGGCTCAGGTTATGTACGCGAATCTTTCCTGGCTGAGACCGGAAAGAATGCAATTCCTGCGGCTCGCATTGATCCGGTCGCAGCCAACATCATTCAGTATTACCCATTACCTAACCAGACCGGCGGCGCAGGCGGTGTAAACAACTTCTTCGCTTCGGGCGTTACAAAATTGAATATCGACACATTTGACGCCAAAGTGGATGAAGTTATCGACGAAAAGAATCGTCTGTTTGTTCGTTATTCGCGCCGTAACCTGACTTCACCACCTCTTCTGCTGTTTCCCAAAGCCAACCAGATCGCGGAAGGCGGCCAGGCGCAACCGCAGACTTCCAACAGCGCTGCGATCGATTACACCTTTACTCCCAACTCAAATTTTGTGATGGAGATTCCCTTCGGATTTTCGCGAACCGCCATTAACTTTACCCCCATCAGCGCAGGCTTCAATCCTTCGGCTCAGCTGGGGTTTCCCGGTTACATCGCCGCGAATGCAGATCACCTGCTTTTTCCCGGCATCGCTCCAGCCAACTATTACACGCTTGGTGATGCGGGACAGGGCCAGACCAGAGCGGGAGGTTTCACCGTCTTCTCACTCGGAATCAACAACACCAAGATTCTCGGGAATCATGTGATCGTGTTTGGCGGCGAGGGCCGGCTCCTGCAGGCAAACGACGTGGAGTCAGGCGCCTCCACAGGTAATTTCAGTTTCACGAATGCAATCACTCAGGGCCCGAACCCGAACGTCGCGACCTCCGTAGGCGGCAACTCCATTGCGTCGTTGTTGCTCGGCGTCGGCAGCGGAAGCATGCAGATCAACTCCAAGAACGCGGCCACGGCAAGCAAATATTTTGGCGCCTACATTCAGGACGATTGGAAAGCGCTGTCCCGTCTTACACTGAATTTCGGTTTGCGATATGACCTGGATATTCCCCGCACGGAGCGATACAACCGCGCGGAGACATTCGACCCATCGGTTGCATCACCGCTGGCCGCGCCGACCGGCCTGACCGGATTAACAGGAGGCGTGGTCTTCAGCGGCGTCAATGGCAACAGCCGGCGACAATTCTCACCGCAGTGGACGAACTTTGGACCACGCGCCGGATTCTCCTATCAACTGGACACGAACACTGTGCTGCGTGGAGCTTACGGCGTCTACTTCGGACCATCGATACGTTCTGCCTTCGCAACGATTGGCCAGGAGGGATTCGGCAGTACCAGTACTTATACCCGGAGCCCGAATGGGCTGACGCCTTCCGTCTATCTTAGTAATCCGTTTCCAACTGGGTTGAATCTTCCATCGGGAAGCTCATTGGGACTGTTAACCGGGATTGGCTCTTCCTTTGAAAATCCGCTTACGAATGACAATAAGGTGGGCTACACGCAGAATTGGGACCTGGACATTCAGCGGCAACTGCCCTTCAACATTCTTGTGGATGCTTCGTACGTTGCAAGTCATGGCGTGCACCTCAACAAATCCGGTGAAAGCGACTGGAATGCAAACCAGTTGACTCCTGCGGCGCTTGCGCTTGGCACGCAGTTGCAGCAAAGTGTGCCGAATCCTTTCTATGGAGTTATCCAGACCGGCGCAGAATCTGGAAAAACCATTCCTCGCAGTTACCTGGAAGCTCCTTTCCCGCAATTCACCGCGGTCTACCTCTCTTATCTTCTGGGTGGTTATGAACTGTACAATTCGTTTCAACTGAAGGTCGACAAACGCCTGTCGAACGGTCTGAATTTTCTTGTCTCATTTACCGGACAGAAGCAGATGGATGACTATTCAGGCATTCAGAATGTCGGAAACATCACCGGAGGCATTCAAAATATATATAACCCTCAAGCGGAGTATGCAGTTTCTTCCAACGATATTTCAAAAAGCCTTGTCGTAAGCGGAGTGTATACATTGCCAATTGGCCGTGGCCAGCAATTTGGAACGAACTGGAACCGGCCTCTCGATACGCTGCTCGGAGGCTGGCAGATCAACGGAATCGCGACAGAGCACACAGGATTTCCTTTGTCGCCAAGCACGCAGAACACCTCGAATTCCGGGAGCAATATTCTGCGCCCAAACCTGACGGGGACGAGCCCGGCTGTGCATGGGTCGGTGCAATCCCGGCTTAAGGGATATCTGAATGCCGCAGCGTTCTCTCAGCCTGCGCCCTTCACGTTTGGGAATGCGCCTCGTACGCTCTCCGCTGTGCGAGCTCCGAGCACGCATAACATCGATTTCTCCATATTCAAAAACTTCAAGGTTACAGAAGTCGTGAATGTGCAATTCCGTGCCGAGGCGTTTAATGTGCTGAACCAGGTGGTCTTCGGCAATCCCAATATGGTGTTGTCGTCGGGACAGTTTGGCGTGATTACCAGCCAGGCAAACACGCCCAGAGACATCCAGTTCGCCTTGAAGATACTCTTCTGAATATCAGACGCGAGTGAAAACGTGCCCTGCTCAATTTCAAGCTCGGGCATTGCATCGAATCTTCTCGGTTCCTGTCATGGGACCGGGAAAGATACATAACAAAAAGGGGATGAATGTGTCGTTTGATCAAAAAGCCGGCATAACCAGCCGGCGTGAATTTATGCAGGGAAGCCTTGCCGTGGCCGGAACGCTTCTGGCATCGCAGATGGATGGTGTTGCCGCATCGGCAGAAGCAAAGCCAAAACGCCCCAATCTGGTCTTTTTCTTTGGAGAAGGTCAGCGCGCCAACGCGCTTTCCATTGCGGGCAATCCTATTGTGAAGACGCCCAATCAAGACCGTATAGCGCGCGAGGGCATTCGCTTTCAAAATGCCTTCTGCACGAACGCGCTTTGCGCACCGGCGCGCGCCGTGGCGCTAACGGGAATGTATTCGCGCTCAACCGGAGCCTTGTCGAACGAGCATCTGAACGTTCCGCTGCCATCTGATATTCCCCTCTTTACCGACCTTCTCCGCGAGGCGGGATACGAAGTGGCTATTCTGGGAAAAGTGCATGTACGGAATGGAGTAGAGGAGCGTTACTGGGATTATTATTTTGGCCACAACGATCCGGGAAATAATTACGCCAATCCTTTCTTCAAGGAAGGCCGTAGAGGCAAGATCGGACCGCAGAAGCAGTATCACAACATCTATCCAGATGACCTGACTGTGGACCGGGCTCTCGCATGGCTTGAGGAAGACCGCGGCGATAAACCTTTCTGCCTTCTGGTGTGGTTTGTCGCTCCGCATGAGCCGTTCTTTCGCCCGCGTCGTCATCTCGATTTGTACCGGGATGGGACTGTCATTCCTAAACCGGCAACTTTTGACGACGACCTGAAAGGCTATCCGGGAAAGCCCAAAAGCTTTGCGGATGCGCAAAACAAGATTGGCACGACAGCGTCGCATCCGGCAGTCGGCTCGCTGGAAGGAATGGCCAAAGACTATTACGCGGGCCTGGTCGCTGTAGATGAAAACATAGGCCGCGTCCTGAGTTATCTCGAACAGAAAAATATTCTCGACGACACGGCTGTCATCACCGGGTCCGATCATGGCTATTTTCTTGGCGAGTGGCGGCTCTTTGACAAGCGACTGATGCACGAGCCGTCTATCCGGGTACCACTGGCGATTCGCTATCCTAAGCGCATCCCTGCGGGAACCGTGAGGGACGAAATGGTCCTCGATACAGACCTGGCTCCCACGTTTCTGGATCTGGCCGGTGTGGCTGTGGCTGCCAATCTGCAGGGAAAAAGTGTTCTACCCCTGGCGAAGGCTCCCGACCCGTCATTCCGCAAAGAGTGGTACTACGAATACTATGAGTGGCCCAACCCTGAGGCAGTACGTCCACATCGCGGCATTCGCACCGAGCGGTACAAGCTCATCCATTACGTGGAGCAGAACGAGTTCGAGCTCTATGACCTTGTCGTCGATCCGGGTGAGACACAGAACCTCTACGGTCAACCCCAGCATCAGGCTTTGCAGCAGGACCTGTTAGACAGCCTGGAAAAGCTCAGGACCGCGATTCCAGAGAGAAAAGTCCCTGAGAATCTCGTTCCGAACACGAAAACGGAAACAAAGGGACCATCTGAAGGGGCATAACGTGAGCGGTAGTTGTAACCGCAAAAGCCACGAGTCCGATATCGGGCAAACTCCGGTCGCCTCCTGCTGCGCTCCGTCTGTATCCCGCGAGGAAGCGCAACCGCTATCAGCTTCCTGGCCTGCTGCGATAGAAGCCATCGAGGCTCGGCGCAGCGTTCTGCCGGGCTCGATGATTTCGCTTCCGGGAGGCGCCTTTCTGATGGGCACGGACTATGCCGGCGGCTTTCGAGAGGATGGCGAAGGCCCTGTGCGAATGGTCACGCTGTCTCCGTTTGAGATCGACCGCTACCCGGTAACGAATCAGGAGTTCGCGGCATTTGTGGAGGCGACTGACTACCGCACGGAAGCGGAACGCTTTGGATGGTCTTTTGTCTTCTGGTCCTCCCTTACGCCAGAGCGCTACGATGAGCTGGTAGAGGACACGGCAGCGCTGGCGCCATGGTGGTGTAAAGTTCCAGGCTCATTCTGGAAGCAGCCCGAAGGGCCGGGGTCGAGTCTCGAGGGAAGGTGGACACATCCAGTGGTCCACGTCTCCTGGAACGATGCCGCCGCGTATGCGCTCTGGGCCTCAAAAACCTTACCCACGGAAGCACAGTGGGAATATGCGGCCAGGGGCGGTCTGCAGCAAAAGCTGTTTCCGTGGGGTGATGAGCTAACCCCTGCGGGTAAACACCTATGCAATGTCTGGCAAGGCGACTTTCCTTTTGCAAACACGGCAGAGGATGGATATGCGGGAACCTGTCCGGTTGATGCTTTCCCTCCCAACGGATATGGGATTTATTCCATTACGGGTAATGTCTGGGAATGGTGTGCGGACTGGTTTCGGGTTCCCAATCCTTCCGAACCGGAGTTGCGTGATCCTATGGGGCCGCCGGATGGAAACAATAAGGTGATGAAGGGAGGCTCCTTCCTTTGCCACGCATCTTATTGCAATCGGTATCGTGTAGCTGCCCGCACTTCGAATACGCCGGATAGTTCCGCATCCAACATCGGATTTCGTTGTGTTCGAGGGAAGAATCTCGAACTGGATGGCACCGCGCCATCGCAGTAAAGAGACCTTAAAGCTCGGTAACATCTATGATCGTGTCGCCGTTCAAGGAACAACGCTGAACGAGCCCTCAACGGTGGGGCCATGGAAGCAGCAGCGTCAGTCCTCCGGTTGCTATCAACGCAACAGCCCAGACCACATCCAGATTGAGCCAGGCCTTACGCAACAGCGACAGGCCGAGCTTCTCATATACGATCCAGGCGATTGTCCCCGTCG
>JAATFH010000348.1 GCA_015655315.1 Terriglobales bacterium | reverse complement strand
GTCAGGGAAAAGCAGATCCTTCGACTGCGTATGACGCAAAAAGCGCGTCATACTCCGCTCAGGATGACAACCGAGGTGTTCTGTCGATACGACCTAGTGCCTATAGTGCTTTACCTTCTGCATATTGCAGACGAAAACAAATTTTCTTGCAAAATAGAGTATCGTTGCGTTACTTTCAAATCCACGTGATGTTAAAGCAAGTTATATCCCGCCTTTTCTGTTGTCTCCACCTAGACTAGCCGCCTGCCCGTGCATCTCCTCAAGTTCTTCTAAGCTGCTCTTCAGCATTGGGCTGTTGTCCTTCGGCACCTTACTTCGTCCTGATCAATCAATCAGGCGCTGGTTTGTTGGAGACGCATGCATTTAACACCATTCAAACTTAATCTTCATGCGCATGTTCAGCGATGTCTTTTCTGTTTCTGAGTCCGACTTTCCGACACAGAACCGTCCACTTGGGTGGCCGCCTTAGAAAAGAGAGGAAAAGCAGATGCATGCTCGTTCAACGAACGAATTATTCAGGGTGTCTCGACGAACCTTTTTGCAGACCGGGGTTGTTACGGCAATCGCGGGTCCGTCTTTATCAGGTTGGGCAGAGGCGACCGATGCACGGCCAACCAGCTTCTATGTCGACCCCAATTTTCTGAGCGCCGCAGTAGAAACAGCCCGATGGGTTCGTACCGCGGAGCGGAAAACCGACCATGGCAGCTACTGGCTACCCGAGCCCGATCATCCGGAAAAGCTCACCACGGTTTCTCCCATCAATGGCATTTACAGCGGCAGCGCCGGAACAGTGCTCTTCTTTCTGCAACTGGCTAAGGCCACCAACGACTCGTCTTATCTGGGAGACGCAACACGCGGAGCTGACTTTCTCGCCGCAACCTGGCATGATTTGCCAGCCGGCAAGGAACGCCTTCCGGGAATGAACCTCTCTTTCTACAACGGTCTTTCCGGGCTCGCCTTTGTTCTGGCGGAGACATGGAAAGCCACTGGCGATCCGCGATATAAAGAGGCAGCCCTCGCGTCTACCCAATATATTGCAGATGCGGCGAAACCCGCCGGGGCAGGTGTGGCATGGTCGTCCGCTCCCGGAATCATCGGTGACGGCAGCATCATTCTCTATCTGCTGTATGCGGCGCGTCTCTTTGAGAAAGACGCATATCTTGCTCTCGCCGACCGCGGTGGTGAGCATCTGTTGGAAATCGCCCTGCCGCATCCTGACGGAGGTCTGAGCTGGAAAGGCGCTCCGTCCGAGGTCTTGGGCCTTCCGAAGGAAACTTATTTTCCTAACTTCGAGTTGGGAACTGCAGGCGTTGCCTATGTTCTTGCCCGCTTATATGAAGACACAGGCAAAACGCAGTTTCTCGACGCAGCCGAACAGGGAGCACTGCATCTACAAAAGATTGCGACGGTACGTGGCGACAGCACCCTGATCTCTTACCGCTATCCCGACCTGCCTGATCTCTACTATCTCGGCTTTTGCCACGGGCCGGCAGGAACGGCAAGGCTCTTCTATCAGCTCTACAAAGTAACTAAAAATAGGGAATATCTGGACTGGACGGAGCGGCTTGCTCGTGGTGTAATCACCAGCAATATTCCTGACAGATTGGCGCCCGGCTTCTGGAATGTAGTTTGCCAGTGCTGCGGTTCAGCTGGCGTAACGGAGTTCTTTCTTGGCCTATGGGCAGCAACGGGAAAGACGGAATATTATGCCTTCGCGAATCGAGTTGCCGATCAGGCACTAGGTCGCCAGACAGATCTGGATGGTAGTGGTTATCGCTGGTACCAGGCATGGACACGGGTAAAGCCGTGGGAGGTTACTGCTGAGACGGGATATTCCATCGGCGCTTCCGGTATCGGTACGGCCCTGCTTCACGCAGCTCTTGCTCAAAAAGGTCAGTACCAGGCGATTCTCTTTCCTGATAACCCGTTCCCGAGTAACAGGAATGAAGATCTTAGGGCTAAGCAGTGGAGATCAGCCAACACGTTTCTATATCTTCCTTGATGTTCCTGTGCCTTGTAGTTGAACTAAGTAGCGATCTGAGCGGGATCCATCCCGTCAGAAATCGATCCACCCTTATTCTTGGAGGTCTAAGATGCATTTTCGAATCACGCGATGGTTGCAGAACATTAGCATCGTTATTGCTGTATTCACGTTCTTCGCCCCATTGGGGAGAGCGCAGACATTTCGTGGTGGGATCAGTGGCATTGTGACGGACCCGTCAGGCGCGGCCGTAGCGAGTGCAAACGTGCAAGCCGTCAATGACGGTACAGGCCAGCTGCGTCAAACTGTCTCTTCCAGCGCTGGAGAGTTTTCCTTCCAGGATATTCCTCTAGGTACTTACACCATCACGGTCTCTGCCCCCGGCTTCGAGACAGTAAAAACAAACAAAGTTCCCGTATCCGCGGGTTCCGTTTATAACTTGCCGGTCAAGGTCTCGCCAGCTACGCAGAGCACGACTATTGAGGTGGCAGCTTCAGCTCTGGCTCTGGATACAACATCGCCCACGCAGACCAGCACCATTGCGGAACGATCGGGCCAGGATATTTCGCTGAATTGCAGAGACTTCACTCGGCTGATTGCATTGACACCGGGCTTTGCCGGTTACTCCGCGAATGGCACCGATGGCTCCCTGAATGGTGCGCGAACAAATCAGCTCAACTGGCAGATCGACGGTGTCGACAACAACGACGCATGGCACAACATTCCCGCCGTCAATCAGAGCGGCGTCTCGGGAATTGCCGGGGTGATACTACCCGTCGATGCCATCGAATCTTTTTCTGTGCAGACGCAGTCCGCACCTGAAGCGGGTCGCAATCCCGGTGGCACGATCAATTTAGGTCTTAAGTCGGGCACGAATCGGTTTCACGGAACTGCTTATTACTTCGATAGGAACGAGTTCTTCGGAGCCGGTTCTCCGTTTCAGGACAGCAAGCAAAAAGTGCGTAACTACAATGCCGGTGGATCGATAGGTGGTCCGATTCTTCGCGATAAGCTGTTCTTCTTTGGAGCTTTTGAGAAGCAGCGTTTCGTCATTGGGCTTTCCGGCAGGGCTACTCAGCCATCACTGGCTTATCAGGCAGAGGCAAAAGCTTTACTTGCAGAGCATAATGTCCCGGTCAACAGTGCCACGGAAGCTCTACTGAATACGCTCTGGCCGGCAAGCGCGCTCAATGGGCCGGCAACTCCAAACAATTACAGCAGCCCCGACCCTGAGGATGGATATAGCTACAACGGCATTATTAAAGCGGACTATACCATCAACGATCACAACAGCATTTCCTTTCACTGGTTCTCAGGCGAAGGGAACTCCGCAGCACCGGTGGGCTCGGACCTGAAGTGGTATTACCAGACTGCGCCGACGCATGTTCAAAACTATGCGATTGTTGTCAATTCACAGCTCTCGCCCTCAATTACGAATCAGGTTCTCGTTGGCGTGAACTATTTCGACCAGGTATTCCTCGACTTTAATACCGATTTCGATCCTATCTCGCTAGGCTTCAATACCGGCGCGGGTATTTTCGGCGCGCCGGAAATTAAGCTCGGGCAGCAGGCAACGTCGCAACTCGGAGAAGTTGGCCTAACTCCTCCACTGGGCCGCAACGACATCACAGGACATATAACGGATGCACTCTCGTGGACAGTGGGCGCGCATCAATTCCGCTTTGGCGGCGAGTTCCGCCAAGTGCAATTAGACGAGTTCTATCACACCAACCAGAGGGGTTCATTTACGTTTTCGGGAAAACGTGGGCCATGGGGGGTACCTACAACAGCAACCGCAACCGATTTAAACGCGGATACCAATACTCTTATCCTTGCCGACTTTCTCGGTGGGTATCTCGACAGCGGTACTATCGCTCGCGGAAATCCGGAGCGGCAGGTATTCGTCAATACCTTCGCGCTCTTCGGGCAAGATGCGTGGCAGCTTTCGCGCAAATTCAACCTGAACTATGGCTTGCGCTATGACTACGAAGGTCCTTTGCACAACGGCAACAAGGATCTTTCCGTATTTGTTCCTAACAAGGGTGGCATCGTCTTTCAAGGCAACGGCATCGATTCCGTTTATCCGGCACAGTATACGAGCGTAAGCCCGCGTGTGGGTTTCGCCTGGCAGCCAGAAGAAAATGGCAACACTGTTATTCGCGGCGGAGTAGGACTATTTTTCGACACTCCTAACTTGAATATTTTCCTGTCACAGAACCCAGGCAACGGCGGTGCCGTCGGTCTGCAGGGAAACCCCGCAGGTCCAAGTCCCGTCCTGACTCTAGGTATTCCAACGCAAGTTATCGTGCCCGGGCAGTTGCTTGCTCCGACAGGCGTCGATCCCACAACTGCATGCGTAGTCACCCCCGACAATGTCAGCCCATGCGGACTTTTCTCGGTAAACCAGAATCTACGCAACCCACATAATCTGAATTACAGCCTGAATATTCAACGAAGCTTCGGGTCAAAAATAGTCACACAGCTGGGTTACGTTGGAAGCTCGGGCAGGAAGCTGATTCTACTCCGAGATATCAATCAACCTGCACTTAATGTTGCAGGATCAAATATTGATCCTTACATACAACAGATCAGTCGCCCCTATTACTCCGCCTTCCCCAACTTCGGGGCTATTAATGAAGCTGCCAGCGCGGGGAACTCCAATTACAACGGCTTACAGGCAGTAGTACGTTTACGAAGCTGGCATGGACTTAGTTCTCAGGCTTCTTATACATGGAGTCACAGTCTGGATGAAGGGACGCAGTGGCGCAATACGCTTCCCCAGGACAGCACGAACATCCAGGGTGATTATGGAAACAGTGACTACGACGTCAGAAATACCTTCAATGCCTATTTCATCTACGATATCCCCGGTTCATCCGCTGGTCCACATTGGCTTTCACATGGATGGCAGGTCAACAGTCTGGTCTCGCTCCACGGTGGCGAACCCTTTTCCGTTTATAGTTCCAGCGACAATTCGGGGACCGGCGAAGGATATCAGCGCGCTACGCAGGTTCTGCATGATCCGTACGCGGGCGTTAGCCATGACTTCGCAGACCAACAGGTGACCTGGGTGAATCCAGCTTCTTTTGTAGACGGTCCTGCAGGTACATTCGCCGGCACCTCCCGACGCAATCAGCTCTTTGGGCAGGGATTTGAAGATGTGGATCTCTCGGTATTCAAGACCGGAAGCATTGGAGAGTGGGTGAAAATACAGTTCCGCGCTGAACTGTTCAATGTCTTCAACCGCAAGAACCTTGCTCCACCCTCGAATACAGTCGGCGATGGTTTCGGTGTGATCTCCGATACGATCGGCGACTATAACGGCGCTCCCGGCATAGGCCCCGGAGAACCATTCAATACGCAATTTGGACTAAAGATCATTTTCTGATTTGAGGCTGGCCCGTACTTCGCACTCGACGAAGACGGGCCAGCCCTGCTGTGTTTTATTCCCGAACTTTTACCGCCTGGTACCTACAGATAGGCGAGCCACCAGTCCCGGCGCTGGTCTTTAAGCCCACTGAACCATGCGCATAACGGGTAGACCGATAGCACAATCGAGATACAGATGAGATAGACGATCGGCAGCGAATATCCCCAGCCGTTGAAGTGACTCGTGAACACGACATCCGGTGTGATCCAGAAACGCCAGTTGGGATTGATTGCAAGCGCGACGGTGAGGGCAAGGGCATGAATGAGGAATATATGCACGATATAGAAGAAGAAAGGCACACGGCCATACACATTCAGGAAGCTGCGAAAGCCTGGTATCAGGGCACCTTCGACTGCCTTATCAAACGCCGAAAACAGTAGCAGGACGATTCCAAGCGTGGCGAGCAGGTAGTGAAGCGAAGGCGGATATTTCTGAACTGAGAAGAACGCCATGGTCGTGTGAGCCGGGGTTCCGAGATGCTGGAACCCGGGACCAGGATCGCCGTAGCTATGCGTAAGACGCAACAAGGCGAATGCTGCAAGGCTGGCTGTTCCAATCATGGCGGAGATGCGCTGCCTCCGCTCCGGCGCCAACGCAAGGACTGCGCCGAAGCAATAGCCGAGCGCCATGACTCCAACCCATGGAATCACCGGATAACCGTACAAGAAAAGAGCGTGCGCATGGAAGGTAAGCATCCCGCGCTCGTGCAAGATACGCCAGGCATTCGCCCAGGCGCCCAGCGTACTCGCATGAATGGGATCGAGGAGATTGTGACCGAAGACCACGATCACCCCGAACATGCCGACAACCGCCGTCGGCAGCCACTGGAGTCCCGCGAGCGCGATCATGCAGATGCCGATGACCCAGATGACTTGCAGGATCGGCATCCCGAAGCCGAACGACCAGCCGAAACTGACCACCGTGATCTCAAGAAAGATCAACCATAGTCCGCGCAGAACAAGAGTTCGGGTGAGCGTTAGTGCGCTCTTTCGCTGACGCTGGAGATAGATGCTGGCTCCGGCCAGCAGGATGAAGCCAGGCGCACAGAGATGCGTTATCCAGCGGGTGATGAAGAGAGCGGGCCATGAATGAATAGGATCGGCAGGATCTATCGTCGCACTCGAAAAATAGTCGCGAGTGTGATCGAGTGCCATGAGTAGCATCAAAAGACCGCGGAGGACGTCGACCGATTCAACACGATAACCGCGTCCTGCAGATCGCGTCGTGGAAGGTTTTTCAGCAATAGTTAAAGTAGACATGAGTTAATCTGCGCATGCTTCTATCAGCCTGGCTTTGGAGCGTACTGGCCGATTCATGAGGATAAGTCCAGCGATAACGACAACTACCCCGATATAGGCGAGTGGGGTAACTGTTTCCTGTGCCACCAGCCCCCAGAAGATTCCCCATACCGGAAGCAGATAAGTCACGGCGGTGACCTGCGTGGCGGAAACATGCGCGAGTAAGTTGTAGTAGAGCAGATAGGCGATGCCGCTGCCTGCAGAGCCGAGCACCAGTACCGCGAGAACGGATGATGGGTGAATACTGGATGGGTGTGGTCCGATGAAGGCCACAGGCGCAAGCATAAGAGTCGCGAGTGAGAGCTGCGTCGTTGCAAGGCCGATAGGATCAAGTCCCTTCAGTTTCGTCTTTGCGATAACCGTCGCTACCGCATAGCCGATTGCCCCAAGCATAATCACAAAGACGCCAAAGAGAATGTCGCCACGGTGTCCGGCTGGTGTTGCTTCTGGTGCGCGAAAGCTAACGACGAGTGCTACACCAGCAAAGCCCACAATGACACCGAGGACGGTGTGCAACGACGCTCGCGTACGAGTGACAGCCAAAGAAAGCAGCAGCGTCCAGATCAGAGTAGTGGCGTTGAGTACGGCAGCTGTGCTGCTCGGAACCACCCGCTCTCCCCACGCAAAGAAGCTGAAGGGTATGGCGTTGTTGGTAAGCGCCACGAGCAGAAGCCAGTGGAACAGTTTGCGCGGCGGGAGCTTGTAGCCGCCGACAAGCAACACTGGCCAGAGAAACAATGCACCCATGAGCGAGCGGAGAAAGCCCACCCACACGGGCGGGAAGTCCGAGGCCGCAATGCGGATCATAAGGAAAGAGATCCCCCATACTGCGGAAAGTAGCAGCAGTTGGACCACATAGCGCGTCTTCATGAGATAAGAATCGCTGGCATAAGCTATCATGTCCAATGAATTGCTATGATAGTTTGCATCGGAAATTTCGATGGATAATCTTCTTGATTTACGCCAGGTCCGGACGTTTGTCGAAGTAGCACGGACGCGCAGCTTTACCAAAGCCGCGGCCCAGCTTTACTATGCCCAATCGAGCGTCACCGCTCAGGTGCAGGCCTTGGAAAAGGAACTCGGTCTGCCTCTATTCAATCGCCTGGGGCGGCAGGTAGAACTCACAGAGACGGGACGGGAGTTCCTGCGTCACGCCGAGAAACTGATATGCATGGCGGAGCAGGCGCGGCTTTCCGTTCAGAAGAACGGCAGTATTGTGGGGCCACTGGTGGTAAGTGCGGCGGAGAGTCTGTTGACCTATAGACTGCCGGAACTCCTGCAGGTATTTCAGGCGACGTATCCGGATGTCCAGCTGATACTGCACACTGGCTCATTCTGCGCGTCAACGGCTGCTATGGAGCCTGGAGTTGATCTTGCTATCTCGATCGACGAGCCTATAGAAGCGCCACAGCTTTTGGTGCAGAAGCTTCGTAAGGAGCGCATGGTGGCGCTGGTCGCCGCCGAACATGCGTTGAGCAGCCGGAAGGGAATTTCTGCAGCGGAGATTGCTGAGCAACAAATTCTGTTAACAGAGCGTGGATGCAGCTATCGCGTTCTGTTCGAGCGTACGTTGGCCCAGGAGGGTGGACGTATAAACAAGCTGCTTGAGTTCGTCAGCATTGAAGCGTTAAAGCAGTGCGCCATAGCGCGCATGGGCGTGGCTGTTCTGCCTGAGTTGGTAGCTGCCAGGGAATTGGAGAGAGGCATATTGGTTGCATTACCCTGGCCGCAAAAGCGGATGCACGTGTATACGCAACTGATCCGACACAGAGACAAATGGTTCTCGCCTGTGATGGAGGCCTTCTGGATGATGGCGAGACAACTGCTCCGCGAAACGCCGAACTAAAGTCAGAATCATGTTTCGGCGGCCATCTGCCGCAATCAGGCAAGCATAGCTGTTCAGCATTGAAGTGGGCATGAACCTTATTGCATCCCCCGATGGGTGGAAGCAGGAATCAAGCCGTGGGCTGAAGACAGTTTTCGGATACCGTTGCTACCATTTCTCGATTCTGTCTCAAAAGTCGATCAATCGACGAGATTAATGAATGAATGACGAGATACTTTTCAGGAGTGCCAGCCATGTTCAGGCAGTTTCTATGCGTCAGCCTTCTTCTGGCTTCGCCTGTCTCCGTTTTTGCACAATCTAACTACGCAGCCGTGCGTGGGTCTGTTTATGACCCGCAACACCGGGCCATTCCAGGCGCCACCGTGCGGCTGACCGCGACAGCTACTGGGGCAAAGCGGGAGATTGTCTCCAACGATAGTGGATATTATGAGGCAGCGGGGTTGTTCCCGGGCGAATATGAACTGCAGGTTACGCATACAGGCTTCGCTGAATCCGATCAGGAATTGCAGCTGGAAGTAGGACAGGAAGCAGCCGTTGATGTGGAGCTTCAGATAGGCGGCGAGAAGCAAACCGTTACCGCCGTCAGCTCGGCGGAAATGTTGAAGACCACCGATGCGAGCGTAGGCGAAGTTGTGGACCGTCGTTCGGTCCAGCAGCTTCCTCTCAATGGACGCATGCTGGTTGACCTGATGCTCACCGTTCCCGGCTCACATATTAGTCATGGCGCGCAGACTGGAGATATGAATCCTCTCTACTGGCGTCCCGGCCAGCGCTCTGCCGTGAGCATCGGCGGCACTCGTCCTAACGCCAATTACTTCCTGCTCGACGGTGCAACCAACACCGATCCAACATTCAATACACAAAACCTGAGCGCCTCTCCCGATGCCGTGCAGGAATTCCAGATTGAAATCGGCAGCTATTCCGCGGACATGGGCGGAGCAGGTGGTGGACAGGTCAATGTAGTTACGCGCTCCGGCACATCGCGTTTTCATGGAGCTGTATACGAGTATCTGCGCAATGGCGCGCTGGATGCGCACTCCTTCAATGACATGGGCGGTTCGAAGCATCTGGTACAGAACAACTTCGGCGCTGCCTTTGGCGGCCCGCTGCTGGGCAAGAGCAGGCATACTTTCTTCTTTGTCAATTATGAAGGCCTGCGGCACGCCGCAGCCATGACGATGACCGATACCGTGCCGACTGCGGAAGAAGTAAGCGGCGACTTCAGCATGAGCGGTCTCGACATCTACGACCCTCAGACGACCCAGGCTAATCCGAACTACAACCCTAAGTTGCCGGTAAGCCCCAGCAATCCACAGTTCACGCGCCAGCAGTTCCAATATAACGGCATGATGAATGTTATCCCTCCCGACCGCCTGAACCAGGCCGCTGCCATCATGCTGCAGAAATATGTGCCACGGCCAAACGTGATGATGGGCATGGGCATGGACGGCATGACCATGATGGGGCAGCCAACAGTCGTTGGCGCGGGGAACGATGCCAACAACTACCTCGATGTCCGCAACGAATTGATGTACAACGACCAGGGAACGCTGCGCTTCGACCATGACTTCGACAATGGCAATACGGCGTTCATTCGCTATAGCGCCGGTGGCGAGCACGGCTTCATGCCGGAGAACCTTCCCGGCTTCGGATACACCCACGACAACCTTTCACAGCAGGGCGTTCTGGGGTGGAACCAGATATTCACGCCACATCTGCTTAACATGACCACGCTGGCCATCTCACGGCTCAGCATGGGCCACCTCACAGAAAGCGCTTACAAGAACGACATCGTAGATGAACTGGGCATTCAGGGTGCGAGCTACGGCGGTCCGCGTGCGTGGGGCGCCCCGTATTTCACTGTTCAGGGATATTCCGCCTTTGGAGATAGCTGGCTTGCAACGCCCATGCATGCCTGGAGCACTCTCATCGAAGGGCGCGATGCGCTGAACTGGCAGTATGGAAAGCACAGCCTGAAGTTTGGCGGCGCATACCAGTGGTTCATCTGGCCCATGTGGGCCTACGTTCAGGGCCGCGGCTATTATCAGTTCACCAACGGCTTCACGACGGACATCGGCGCAAACGATGGCACAGGATCGGGCCTGGCCAGCTTTCTCCTTGGCCTGCCAGTCGCGCGGCAGTTACAGGCTGGCGATCCGCAAATGAACCTGCGCCAATGGTATGCGGACGGATACGCGCAGGATACATGGCGTATCGGCTCGAAGACCATGCTCGACATTGGGTTGCGATACGAGTACATGAGCGCGCTGACAGATATAAAGTACACAAATAGCAACCTCACCTTCGACAGCGATGGCGTGCCATCCATTTTTATCGGTGGACAGAACGGCTACCCTGAAGGGTTGGCCTACCCTGGCCGGGCCAACTTCGCTCCACGCATCGGCATCGCCCAGAGCCTGCCGAAATTTGGTATTGTCGCGCACGCCGCCTACGGTATTTTCTACACGCCGGTCGACATGAATACCTGGTGCAATCAGCGTCATAATGTTCCGAAGGTTTTTGCGGAGACAGCACAGAGCGACAACTTCACGCCTTCCATCAAGACCTTCGATTTCGCGCCACCGGTGCTTGGAGGCACGACTGCAGTCAGCTTTACGGCCATGCCGGTGCATCCGCAGTCGCAGTACATCCAGCAATGGAGCGCCTCCATTGAAAAATCTCTTGGCAAGGAGACGACGCTGGAGATTGGATATCTCGGCTCAGGAGGATTCCATCTGCAGCGCGCACACCTCATCAACAATGCGCAGCCTGGGCAAGGCCTGATTCAACCGCGGCGTCCACATCCCAAAGTCAGCTTTGTTCCAAACACTACCTTTCCTTCAAACATAACTGTTGCAAGCACAACCATCTCGGTTAGCACGATCAACTATCTCGAAAACAGCGCGCAGAGCTGGTATGACGCAGGCTACGTGAATGTGCGTCGTCGCTATGCGCGAGGGTTGAGCCTCTTGGCCAACTACACTTTCGCCAAGAGCCTCACGAACGCCCCCGACTTTCGCTCTCCGATGTTTGAAGCCGCAATCCCGCAGAACAACTATGATCTGCAAGCGGAGAAGGGGCCAGCTTGTGACATAAAGCACCGCGTTTCATTGAGCGCTGTTTATGACATTCCTGCATGGTCGCATAACAATTTCACCCGGATCATGACGGAGAATTGGCGAGCCTCCACTGTTTTCCAGGTACAGAGCGGCTTTCCGCTTACCATCTCTGTATTTGGCGACACAGCCAATGCAGGCACAGCAGTGGGCGAAAATCCTATTCGCGCCAACACCACGGGGCAGAAAATTTATGGGCCGGGGACTCACAGCGCAACGACATGGGTTAACCCGCAGGCGTTTGCCACTCCACCGGCATACACATTCGGCAATGTTGGACGCAACTCCATTTATGGGCCAGGCATGGAGACGACAGACTTGGCCTTGGTGCGCACCTTCAGCCTTGCTGAAACATTAAAGCTCGAAACTCGCGGAGAGTTTTTCAACGCGCTGAATCACACAAATCTGGGCATACCGAACCGCTTTGTAAATACCGCAGGCTTCGGCTCGATCACCGAAGTGACTTCACCAGGGCGAGAAATTCAGTTGAGCGCGCGGCTGGTCTTTTGAATGTTGTGCATTGCGGCAGTCTCTTCACCTGCGCGAATCACTTTGCTGCGGTGACGTCTTGTCGCCGCCCAGGCGATATGGCTGCCGATCGAGTTTCGTAAAGTCGCTGGCGAATTCCCTGATCGCAATGAACTGGTTTTTATCCACCTGGGCAAAGTGTTGCCGCGTATTCGTCGCCGGCCACCACACATCGAGAGCGGTGATGCGTGCCCCATGGCCGAGACCGATGTGCTGCTCCATGGGGTTTCCGCCAAAAGAACTTGTGTCGCCTACTGTGCGGTAGATGGAACGTGTGGCACGTCCATCGTTCTCGACCGTGATCTTGATCTGCGCATCCACAGCAGCCCGGTTGCTCTTCACTCCAGTCAAGCGGACATTGATCCAGTCATTGTCATTCCCCGGATTCTCGAAAAGACGCAACGCGTGCTTATCGGAGGGTACGGCACCGCCGATTTCCGCAATGATGTCCTCATGGCCGCGCCGCTCTAAATCGGCGAATGCAATGCCGTGGCCCTTATGCAATTCACCCGTGCCCGACGAAGCCGTGATATCGACGAAGCTCTTTCCCGCCTTGTTTCGCAACAGAACGTGCGGCATCAGCGAGGCAAGCGACGGTTGTCCCACTCCAAGATAGATATCGAGAAAGCCATCATTGTCGACATCGCCAAAATTCGATCCCATGGGCATAAACACCCGGTCGAGGCCAACCTGAGCGGTCACGTCCTCAAAGGCACCGTTGTGCAGATTTCGATAGAGCTTAAGCGTCTCGCCGGAAGTGGGCAATCTCATGTAACTTCGTATCACCTGGTCGACGGAGCTGTAGAAACTTGTGACAAAAAGGTCGGGCCAGCCATCGTTGTCGTAGTCGAAAAACCATGTGGCGAAGCTGAAGTAGGGCGCCTGAACGCCTGCCTGCCGGCCTATTTCGGTAAATGTGCGGTCATGATTGTTGTGGTAAAGGTAGTTGGCGCCGCCCGAGTTCGATACATAAAAATCAACATATCCATCGTTGTCATAGTCCGCCGCGGCCACTCCTTTGCTGTATGCGGTGTTATCGATGCCTGCCGCATGCGAGATATCCTCGAACGTTCCGTCGCCCCGGTTGTGAAATAGCTGACTGGGAGTATTTTCATTGCCAATGAAGAGGTCGAGATAGCCATCGTTGTCGATATCGGCCCACGCCGCCGCTTGCGTCGCGGTGACAGTTCCACCCAGGCCGCTTTCCTGGGTCACATCGGTGAAGGTCCCATTACAGTTGTTGCGCAACAGCGACTTGCGCAGCGGGAACTCCCATCCCCCACGCAGCACCAGAAAATCCATGCACCCGTCGTTGTTGTAATCAGCCTCGACGATGTTGAGACCGCCAAGCTGGTTCGACAATCCGGCTTGAAAGGTTCGATCCGTGAAGGTGCCGTCACCGTTGTTATGGAAATAGTGCAGCGGCTCGCAGTCGTCCAGGCTCGAAGTCATGACATCGAGCTGTCCGTCGTTATCGAAGTCGTCCACAATCGCTCCGCCGGCTCCAGCGAAGACATTCAATCCGGCGGCCGGGGCAACATCCGTAAAGCGTCCAATGCTCTCCTTCGATTCGAAGCTGCTTAGAGGAATTAGATATTTCGCCGGTACCTGCGATGGATATCCGCCCAGAGTCATGTAAGAGAGGTTCAGTAGCCACCGCGCTTCTTGTTCGTCCGGCTTCTGTTCCAGATACTTCAGGAAATACTGAATCGCAAGCTTCGAGTCCTGTTGCTTTTCAAAGTGCGCGCCCGGATGCAGTGGAGGAAAGATATCCAGGCTGCCCGAGTTGCGATACGCTCCGTTCTCCATCTCGGAGAGATGCAGATAGCTCACTCCCAGTGCTTCCTGAAGGTAGGACACCGAATCGGGAACGCTGGACTGAGCAATCCGGTAAGCGATCTTCCACTCGTCGATGGACTTGTTCATGTCTCCCACGTATGCGTGGAGCTGGGCCAGCGCTGCATGAGCATTCAGCAGGTCGAGAGGAGCGACCTGGCCGGCAGGCTGAGCCGCATCCGTGGCCAGCAATCGCTCGATGTCCTCTATGGCCTCAGGATGCGATTGTGTCCGTATCGCGCATGATTGGCGCAGGTCGCTGTTCCAGCCATCCGGTTTGGGATATTGCAGGACGGCGGCGTCGGCTTCATCCATGCCCGAAATACTGATGGTATTGAGCACGGCCTTGGGCAAGGCTTGCTTTATGTTAAGGTCCTGCGTATTTGGCGCCGCAGGCAAAACAGTAAGGAGGGCAAAGCCGGATGGTATATGGAGAATATCTGTAAACTGTCCGGCCTTCAGCCCATGCAAAGCAGCCTGCAGTTCCGGACGCAGTTGCGCGGGGCTCAGTCGTCCCATGTATCCGCCATCGTTGGCGGACGGATCGATAGATTTTTCTTTTGCGAGGACACCAAAGTCCATGCCTGCCTTGAGTTGCTTCAGAATGCTTTCAGCTTCTTCGGCAGTGCTGGTAACGATGATGCCTACCTCGACTTCGCGCGAGGCTCCATCCTGTTGAGCCTGTATCGATGACGAAAATATTAAGGGAAGGCTCGTCAGGAACAGGAGTATGAGCACGACCAAGTTCTTATTGAACAATCGTCTTCCTGACTTACGGCAGAACATGAATTGCACGCAGGTTAATAAAAACCTTAGTCAGATCGAGATAGGAATGTCTTGCGCCAGAAGATAGATATATGTATCCATCATTCGATGGATGCTCTGGTCCGCCACTCAGTCAAGACATACGTTCGGCATCGGAAGGCTGTTATTCACTTTGGCTGGTTGAGTTGCAAATCAATACGGGCGATTCATGACGGTCTGCACCAAGTCGCCTAGCTGCATGGCGGTAAATTGGTTGCCCTCGATATTCGCTACCAGTTGCCCCTTGCGATCGATGATGACCGTGTGCAGTGAATGCGTGAGCAAGCCTTCCTCACTCCAGAAGTTCATGCCAAACATCGCGGCTACTTGTTTCACCTCGGGCAGAGGACCAGTCAAGAAGTGCCAAACCGCGGGGTCGGCCTTCCAGACACCGGCATAAGCGGTCAGTGCCGGGCCCTGGTCGTGCTGCGGGTCTATCGCGATGGTCAGCAATATCAGATCGCGTCCTGCCCGGTCATGAAAGCGTTTCTCCACCCGGGCCAGGTTGTTGGAGAGACGGAGGCAATAGTCCGGATTGGGGCAGCGGGAATATCCAAAAGTAAGTGCTATGACCTTGCCTTGTAGTCGAGATAGATGGATCTCCTTGCCTGCCTGGTCGATCAGGGCAAAGTCCGGCACCTGCTTTCCTACTGCCACTACCTTTGCGGCGGCTGAAGGATTCATTGCATTATGGAGGGCTGTCAGACCTCCAGCTTCCATCGGTTCCGATTCGAAACTTGCTGCCGTGACCGCATGAATACTGTCCGCATACAGTAGCTTGCCCCGCTTGACGATGATAAATTGAACCTTCGCGCCTGGCTTTAAGGCGACCAGCGCTTTAGGGTCACGCACGGTGTAGGACATTTCCATAGCGTCCATGTATCCGGGTATAGCCTCACAGGACACTACAAGGGACCGATGTGCTGGAACCACCTGAAGCACAATTCCGCTTGCGGCGTGTTGTTCTGAAGCACCCCAGACAGGTGTCGTGACGAGCAATATAGCTAAGACCAGCAAAACCGGACGGTTCATCATTCCTTTCCTCCGAGCGAACTACTTTGCCGCAGTAACAGTCGTGCTTCCACCGAATCGATATGTCTGACGCTCGATCTTCGTATAGTCCTTGTCGTATTCCTTGATCGCAATGAATTGGTTCTTATCCACCTGGGTAAAGTGTTGTCGCGTATTCGTCGCGGGCCACCACACATCGAGACCAAGAATGCGCGCTCCATGCCCCAACCCGATGTGTTGCTCCATCGGGTTTCCCCCGAATGAACTCGTATCTCCTATCGTGCGATAGATCGAACGTGTGACACCTCCATCGTTTTGGACTGCGATCTTGATCTCAGCGCCCACTGCGGCTCGATTACTCTTCACCCCGGTGAGATGGATATTGATCCAGTCATTGTCATTCCCCGGATTTTTGAAAAGACGCAGCGTGTGCTTATCGGAAGGCACCGCGCCGCCAATTTCGGCAACAATGTCTTCATGTCCATTCCGCTCCAGGTCCGCAAATGCGATACCGTGCCCCTTATGCAATTCACCGGTGCCGGAGGAAGCCGTGATGTCGACGAAAGCCTTGCCGTCCTTGTTGCGCAGTAGAACATGAGGCATCAGGGAAGCAAATGATGGGTTACCCATACCTAGATAGATATCCAGGAAGCCATCGTTGTCCACGTCGCCAAAGTTTGCCCCCATAGGCATGAGCACTTTGTCGAGACCAGTCTGCGCAGTTACGTCCTGAAAGGTGCCATTGTGCAGATTTCTGTAGAGCTTGAGTGTCTCGACTGAAATGGGGAGCCCAAGATAGCTGCGCATTATCTGGTCGATGGAACTGAAGTAAGTGGTGACAAAAAGATCCGGCCAGCCATCGTTGTCGTAGTCGAAGAACCATGTTGCGAAGCTGAAGTATGGTGCCTGTACTCCCGCCTGTCTGGCTATTTCAGTAAAGGTATGGTCATGATTGTTCCGGTAAAGAAAGTTGGCTCCGCTGCCATTCGACACATAGAAATCGACGTACCCATCATTGTCGTAGTCGGCTGCAACCACTCCTTTCGTGAATGCGGTTTTATCGATGTCGGCGGCATGCGAAATGTCCTCAAAAGTTCCATCGCCTCTATTACGAAACAGCTGGCTTGGTGCATTCTCATTCCCGATAAACAGGTCGAGGTAGCCATCGTTGTCCATATCGGCCCATACTGCAGTTTGCGTCGCGGTGATGGCTCCGCCAAGACCGCTCTGCACGGTCACATCGGTGAAGGTTCCATTGCAGTTATTGCGCAACAATGATCGTCGCATCGGGAGTTCCCACCCCCCTCGCAAGAAAAGGATGTCCATGCAGCCATCGTTGTTATAGTCGGTTTCCATCAGGTTGAGCCCACCCAATTGGCCAGATAGTCCCGCTTGGACGTTTCGATCAGTGAACGTTCCGTCTCCGCTGTTATGGAAGTAGTGCAGTGGCGCACACATGTCCATACTCGACGTGACGACGTCCAACAATCCGTCGTTATCGAAGTCGTCTACAAGTACCCCGCCTGCTTCGGAGAAGACATTCAGTCCGGCACTCGGGGCAACATCTGTAAAGCGCCCGAGGTCCTCTTTCGATTCGAAGCTGCTCAACGGAATCAAGTATCTCGGCGGAACTTCCGCCGGGTAGCCTCCTAGTGTCATGTAAGCCAGATTCAACAGCCACCTTACTTCGTAGTCGTCCGGCTTCTGTGCCAGGTAGCTCAGAAAATACTGAACGGCGAGCTCCGAGTGCTGCCGCTTGGCGTAATGTGCGCCGGGATTGAGAGGAGGGAAAAAATCTTGGCTCCCCGAATCACGATAGATCCCGTTTTCCATCTCGGAGAGGTGCAGATAGCTGACGCCAAGGCTTTCCTCAAGGTATGGGATTGCATTGGGGACGCCGGACTTGGCAATTTGATAGGCGATTCTCCACTCGCTGATCGACTTATCCATGTCTCCCATGAATGCGTGCAACTGAGCCAGCGCCGCATGCCCCCTCAACAATTCGACCGGATTGAATCCGCCGGTAGCTTGATCCTGGGCCGGTGGCAGCAGGCGCTCCAGGCTCTCTACCCCCGCTTGGTGCGATTGCATCCGGATACTGCACGGCTGACTTAAATCGCGATTCCAGCCATCCGGCTTGGGGTATTGCTGGAAGACGGAATCTGCCTCGTCCATGCCCGCGACGATGAGATTTTGCCTCACGACTTTCGACGAGGTAAGCGAAATGATTCGTTTCGCATCCAAATCCTGGGTGTTCGGAGCCGTTGGCAGGATCGTAAGTATGGCGAATCCGGCAGGTACATGGACGATATTCGTAAATTCTCCGACTCTCACCCCGCTCAGGGCTTCCAGCAACTCGGGACGCAGCTGTGCCGTGCTCAGTCGTCCAATATATCCACCGTCGTTTGAGGTCGGATCGATGGATCGTTCTTTTGCCAGCACACCAAAGTCGGTTCCTGCCTTGAGCTCCTTCAAGACTGCCTCGGCGTCTTCGGCTGTGCGGGAGACAATCATTCCCACGTCAGCTTCTGGTGAGATCGCATCCCGCTGAGCGTGCGCTGTTAGCAGGGGGATAACTGAGGCGATTGCAGAAAGGCAGAGAGCGAATACGACTGTGCTTCTTCTGGGCAAGAGCCTTCCAGCTTTGCTATTTAACATCGGTTCCTCAGCGGTCGCCGATCGTTGCCGCAATGAGTAGTATTGGCAATCAGAATGATAAGGTTATTCCACTTATCAAAGTTATCGCTGCTCATCCCAATATCTGTGTCAGTGGGTAGTTAGTGTACGCCGCGATTGAATGACCTAAGTCTTTCATATCAGTCACGGAGTTAGTCGCTTTGATCGCGAAGGTTTTTTCTCTGAGGCGGGGACACCGTGAAAAGAACACAACCACTCTAAGCTATCCCATGAAGCTATCGTCCCAGAATCATCAGTGCGCGTCTTGGAGGGAGTGTACAACAAATTTAAAATGTACTACTACCAGAAGATGGAATAAGTAGTGATGAGATAAGTAGCCGGACTTCATCGGGGTTGATGCTGGGCTCATACTTTTGGATGATATCTCGCCGAGAGATAGAACCTTATACTCTCTACTATTCTTTTGAGAATCGCCGTCGATGAACAGCCTAACTTCACGTGCTCCTGCCCTTGTATCTTTGTTCGCTGCCGTTGTGGCAGGGGCTGCGCCGACGGAATCCGGGCAAACGTCGTTAGACGCTATTCGCCACTCTGAGACTACACGCGGCTACCGTCTTAATCTGGGTCGTAACTATGTCCTCCTGTCTCGTATCGATGAGCGCAGGATATGAATTCTGGATCAAAACTATCTTCTTCTCGTAAGAAGCAGGCCTCCGCATTGCAAGTTTCTACCGTTGACGCATCCCGGCTTGTTGAGCTGCGATTTCTCGTTCACTTGATCGGGATGTCTGGAGGTCGACGAACCCCGAACGTACGAATGCTGTGGGTGGCGACGACAGGCATTCAAGCTGTATATGAGGGGCTGGTATCCTGGTCGATATGCGCTCGCTGGCTGAAACAACTGCCACACGCCGATGTCTCCAAACAGGATTTGGCTGTGGTGAAGGAAAGCTTCAAGCGTTATCAATATGCAACTCTCCATGGAGTGAGGGCATCGTTTTATGACCTCGAATCGCTGGGACTGCAACGCGTGGATGGGGAGTAAACCTAAGCCACAGTTGCCCGGCAGGAATATCCTGGCTGGGCCTGCTGATAAGTCGATGTTCGCCTGGCATCATCCAGTTTGGGAGCAGGATATACGATGTCCATAAGTAAGCGGATGACCTGCGTCTCCACCTTTTGATGGAAGACAGTCACTTGTGACGGTATAGATAATGAGCCACCGTACCAAAATCCTTCTCTTGCGGGTTGTACATTCATGCTTTTGCATCTGCGTAAAGTCTTCCCGAGGAGATTCTTCCTAAGTACCGCATTCGGGGCGTTTTTCTTCTGTGCAGTATCTGGAGCGAACGGGCAGCAGCCACCCTCCTCCCCGGTCTATGGGGACAGATCAACGACGCAGCGGAGAGGAGGCTCGGCAACGGCGGGTGAATTTGCACCTGTTCTTGACGCGGAGAAACGCCCGATTACCGCGGGAGGATTCGTCAAGGTAGGTCCGATTGTCTTCCGGGACATTTCGGATAAGGCGGGATTGACCAAGTGGCATCATGTGATGGGAACTCTGAAGAAGGACTTCATTATTGAAGTTTCGGGTTCCGGCGTCGGGCTGCTCGATTACGACAATGATGGTTGGATCGATATTTACCTGGTGAATGGCTCAACCTATGAAGCTATGGATGGGAAAGCTGAGCCTCCCCATGCTGCTCTCTTTCACAACAACCGGGATGGCACATTTACTGACGTAGCGGAAAAAGCAGGTGTGACCAATGGCCGTTGGGGGTTCGGGGTCGCAGTAGGCGACTACGACAACGACGGCTGGCCTGACCTCTTTGTCTCGAACCTGGGAAAGAACCGCCTGTACCACAACAATCATGACAGCACATTCACGGATGTGGCAGAAAAGGCAGGCGTCACTCTCGGCAACTGGTCGAACGGGTCGACATTTGGCGACTATGACGGCGATGGACGGCTGGATATCTTTGTTCCGGGATATGTCCACTATGACCTTAAACGCCCTCCCATATCTGGTTCCGATGGCGTAGACGCCGCATTCTGCCAGTTTCGCGGAATCAAGGTGGTGTGCGGCCCACGCGGTCTCCCCGGCGAACCCGATCATCTCTTTCATAACAATGGCGACGGGACCTTCACTGACGTCAGTGAGCAGGCCGGCGTCAGCGACAAGAAGGGCTACTACGGATTTTCTTCCACTTTCGTCGATGTCGATAACGACGGCAAGGTGGATCTGCTGGTTTCCAACGACTCTTCGCCGAACTATCTGTATATGAACAAGGGTGACGGAACCTTCGAAGATGCAAGCATCTACTCAGGCTTTGCGCTCAATCAAGACGCTCGTGAGACAGCCAACATGGGCCTGGCTGTCGGCGATTATCTCAATAATGGAAAGGTCGATCTCTACACCACTACCTTCTCGGATGACTACAACACACTCTTCCGCAACGAAGGCGGAGGGAACTTCTCGGAGATTACTCCAGAGGCGGGTATCGCAGAGGTCACCTATCCGTTCCTGAGTTGGGCGACCGAGTTTATCGACTACGACAACGATGGCTGGAAGGACATCATGACCCTGAACGGGCATCTGCTGCCGCAGGTTGATCACCATAACTGGGGCACCAGCTACGCAGAGCGTCCCCTGCTCTTTCACAATGTGAATCATGGAGGGAAATTCGAAGTCGTTCCGGCTGTTGAAGGCACAGGCCTCGCCGATGTCATTCCCAGCCGGGGAGCGGCCTTCGGCGACCTGTTCAACGACGGCAAGATCGATGTCGTCGTGAACTGCATCGACCATACACCGGTCCTGCTGCGCAACGTGAATGACGACAAGAACCATTGGGTAGGCATTGTGCTTCAGGGAGGGGTGAAGGGGCCTCGGGATGCAGTCGGAGCTACTGCTTATTTGACGTCTGGAGGAATGCGGCAGCGCGCGGATGTCATGAGCGGTGAAAGCTATGAATCGTCGAACGACCAACGCCTCCATTTCGGTCTGGGGCAGGCAACTACGGTAGATGCTGTCGAGGTCCGCTGGCCGGATGGCACTGTGGAGCACGCCTCTCTGCCGCACGTTGACCGTTTCTTTGTCATTGAAGAGGGAAAAGGCCTTGTGCCCAGCGTCTATGACGGGATTGCCGCAAAGAATGCGCCAATGGCCAATGTGGCTCACGCCGGGAAATAATCATGAGCAGATCGCGCCGCCGCTCGGACTCAAAGTGCACCGGACGTGAACTGCATCCAGCAATTCGCTTCGCCCAAGACTGTCGCGGAGGTCGATATTCAAAGAATGAGAATTAGAGCTGCGACTACAGCACTTCACCTCTGCCAGGGCGTGGTGAAGGCCTGCGCAGAAAGAAGGCGAGTAACAGTAAGGGAACAGCTAAGAGCAGCCACGAGACGACGTCCCAAAAGCCATCTCCTAAGAGTGCGAAGAGCAGTCCCAGGAGGATAACCATGGCCAGAGCCAGCGGCAAGCGATAGACAACTTTCAAAGATGCCGCCGTCATACCGTTCCAGCCTGCTGAAGTAATTCCCGCTCGACCAGGTGATTCAGCTCTCGCTCAATCGGGGATTTGCGCTTCGACAACCAGAGATAGAGTCCACTGACGAGCACAACGATCAGCGCAGTATCGAACAGTCCCCAGATGATCTTGAGCGGGAGCCCACCATAATCTCCGAAGTGGAGCGGTCGCGAAAGCTCCAGGATGCGCAGATACCAGGGAAGTCCTCCCGACATCGTGACAGCGCCATTCTCGACATCGACGAGAGTGGGGGTCTCGAGTCGAGACGTGACCGGTGTCTTACCTTTGGCCCAGACAAGATAGTGCCGGGGACTGCTGAACACTGAATTTGGGAAGACAACGGCTGTCACCTCCATCTCCGGGAGCGCAGCCGAGACCTGCTTTACTGATTCATCGACCGATCGGAAGTGAGTGGGGACAGGCTTGCCGTGATAAGGGGCCAGGATCTTCGGGAGTGTTTGGGCTCTCCACAGACCGAAGAGCGGAGTGGACAAGGCATTCATCACACCGGTCGCACCGACGACCAGCGCCCAGGCCAGAGTGACGATCCCGAGAAGGTTGTGGAGATCGAACCACCGTGTTCGTTTGGCTCCGTTGCGGCGGTAGGTACCGAACTCCAGCCTGCGCATGAACGGCCCGTAGACGAGCGCGCCGGAGACAAGTGAGAGAACGAAGGTCAGAGCCATCACGCCCATCGTCAACTCGCCCGGAAGGCCGAGGAAGATTTCGCTGTGCAACTGCAGCAGGAAACTCGTGAGGTCGAAGCCATCCTTGGGAACCTCCAGGAGCTTGCCGGTGTGAGCGTCGAAGATCATCTGGCGAATCTCTCCCTTTTTCGGATCATCGGAAGGACTCATGTTGACGAAGATACGAGGCTCATCGTCGTCAAATCCGATGGAGAAAGGATGAAGCGCAGGAAACCTGGCCTGAGCCTGCGCAATCATGGGATCGAGGCTGGCCGTCGTAGCGCCTGCCTCCACTTTGGCAGGCGCTACATGCGGTTCGAGCAGGGCATCGAGTTCATCCTGAAAGACCAGCGGAAGGCCGGTAATACAAGCCATCAATAGCAATGCGGTACAGATGAGACTGGTCCACTTGTGAAGCCTGTACCAGTTCCTTACGGTCTTTGCACTCAGTTGAGCCATCGCGTCCCCTTATTTACCAGCGATACCGCATCGTTCCGTAAACGGTGAGCTTCGCACCGTAGTAGCAGCCATCGGTCGCGTAGCAGGAGGCCACATAGGTGCGGTTGCCGATATTGCTGGCATTGATCTGAAGACGCGCTCCGTGCAGTACGCCGGAATCGCTGGAGAAGTCATAGTGCAGGGCGCCGTCGAAGAGCGTTGCGCCCGGAACCTTGAACGAGTTCACGTTGTCGCCCCAGCTCGATCCAACGAATCGGCTGCCTGCGCTTACACCTAATCCATTCAGCGAGGCGTACGGCAGGTTGTAGTCCACCCAGAAGGAAGCCAGGTTGAGGGGAACGCCGTACTGATATTTGCCTTGCGTGGATTCCGGGTCGGTCCCATTGAGGGGAATTCCAGCTGCGTTTGACTTACTGTACTTGGAATCGGTGTACGCGTAGGAGGCAATCAGGCTGACGCGATGGCCGAAGGTCGAATGCCCCTGCAGTTCGAAGCCGCGCGAGCGGATCTCTCCGATGGGGATGATGAAGTTTGGATTCTGCGGGTCTGGCGTGCCCACGTTCTGCTGTGTCAGATCATAGACGTCGGCGGTGATGAGCATGTTCGTGTGTTCGGGCTGGTACTTGATGCCGCCTTCATACTGCTTGCCGGTCGTCGGCGGCAGCGGGGTGCCGGACTCCGTCAGACCGATGTCCGGCTGGAACGAAGTCGCATAGCTGAAGTAGGGAGCGAATCCGCGCCCGATCAGATAGACGGCTCCAGTCCGGACAGTGAATTTATCGGCGTCTTGCTTCGTCACCGTTGTTGAATTTCCATCCACCGGGTCAACGTTGGTTGTCGTGTCGTTATAGGAGAGCCAATCCTGTCTGCCCGCAAAGGAGAGCCGGAGACGACCGATGGATGTCTGGTCCTGAAAGTAGATGCCGGTCTGGTTATCGAGAGTACTCTCGATACCTGTAATGTCCGGCGTGGCAATCTGCAGGTGATAGACGGGATGGAAGACATTGATCGGAGCAATATCCCCGTCCCCCCAGTTCCAGTGCTCGCTGTAATGGGTGTAGTTCACGCCCGCCAGAAGCGTCTGTCGAATCTTGCCCGTCTGGAGTACCTTCGCGACCCGCTGATCCGAGAGCGTTGAGTTGAAGATTGTGTGGCGAATGAAGGTATACCGATCCAGTGTGGCGTTATCCGCTTCAAGGTCTTCCGGCCAGATCATGTTGGCGTGGTCCTTGTTGCCGGTAAAGCGAAAGTTCTGCTCGATCCGCCAGTCATGATCGAAGGCGCGGGTGAAGACATCTCCCGCCTGAATGAAGGATTGCTTCGTCATGTTGAAGTTCGGATCACCGGGAAAGAAACCGGGTGCGATCTTCCCATTGGGGTTCGGGAGTGCGCTGCCGAGAGCAGGCACATTGGCGTAGGCTCCGACCTCGGGATTGTAGGTGTAGTTGGTAAGGAACGTGAGGCTCGTCTTTGAGTCTGGAATCCAGGTCAGCGCCGGAGCAATCGCGAGACGCTGGGGGTGAACGAACCAGGTCTGGGAGCCCTCGGTGAAGCCGACTCCCGTCACGCGGTAAAGCATGCGAGGAGATTTCAGCGGTCCGCTGAAATCGAAGTTCCCCTCGTATCGACCATAGGTTCCGAAGCCAAGTTGCACCTCGCGTAGTGTCGTGGCCATCGGCCGCTTGCTCTCCACGTTGACGATGCCTGCGGGATTCCCCTGCCCGTAAAGCACCGACGATGGTCCTTCCAACACCTCGATGCGCTGATAGAAGTACGCGTCGAGCAGCGTGTTTCCATATTCGTCGTCGGTCAGGCCATCCTGATAGACATTGGGGATGAAGCCGCGGAGCTGCAGGCTGCTGGCATTCCAGAACGAAGACGTGGTGCCTTGCGATTCGGCTACGACACCCGGTGCGTAGCGGAGTGCTTCGTTGATACTCTGCGGAGCCTGCGCATCCATCAGGTCGCGCGTGATGACCGAGATCGTCTGGGGGGTCTCAAGCAATGGAGTATCAGTCTTCGAGGCCAGCGAACTGTCGTCCGCCACATACCCCGCTCCTGCCTGGACCGTGACGGTGTTCGATGCGTTTTGCACGGAAAGTGTCACGTCGGCGTTGGACGAGTTGTTGCTGACACTGAGGTCCTTCGTGAAGACTGCGAAACCGGCAGCCTCGACCTGCAGCTTGTACTCGCCCTCCGGAACCGTAAGCGTGAAGTGCCCTGTGCCATCTGTTCGGGCCTGCTGCACACGATTCCCGCATCCAACCTGAACGGTGGCCGAGGTGACACGGGCGCCCGTCGCATCGGAGACTGTTCCATTGATGGTTATGCGGGTAGCACTCGAAGGGGAGCTGCAAACCGGCCACTGTATCGGCTGAGCGTAACTGATCGCTGCCAACAAAAGCATCGAATTTACCCGTAAAAAACGCCAGTAATGAAGCATAAACACGCACCTTTCGTTCTTTACCCGAGGGCGTGCCGCTGCACTGGACTGGGAGCAGTCGTCAGCCTTCAGGTTGTCGATCTCAGGTCCTCGCGGTGCTTCGCCAAAAGACTGCCGCGAGGATCATATATACGACTAGTTCAGTCCGAGTAGAATATCGAATAAGAAAATGACGTGCTCCTCGTAAGGAGTCACGTCCTACTTAGATCCGGTCATGGCGAAGCGATCCGAAGATCACGAATATCTGCAAACCGTGCCTCGCCCTGTTGCGGCGATGGCAAAGAGCTACCCGCCCGGGTATGCGGGATACCTGCATTCCCACACGCGGTCACAGTTTCTGTATGCCGCTTCTGGAAGCATGCGGCTCACGATGGACCTTGGCTGCTGGATCGTTCCGCCGAAACGTGCGGTCTGGCTGCCTGCCGGTTATCTGCATCAGACCGGAAGCATTGGACAGCTTGAGATGAGCACACTGTATATCGATCCAGCTGTCGATGTTGTCGTCTTGCCGAAGGCTCCGCGAATGCTGCGCGTCTCTTCACTGCTGCACGAGCTTGTGCTGCGCGTCGTCAGGATGCCGATCGAGTATGACGAAGACGGACAGGATGGACAGATCGTGAAATCCTTGTTGGGCGAAATCGATTGGACACCGATCCATCCCGTCAGCCTGCCGTCTCTTCGAGATGGGCGGCTGCAACGGATGGAGCAATCGCTTCTCGGCAACCCCGGGGATGCAAGCACTGTGGAGCAGTGGGCGGCCAGGTTCGATATGTCCCCGCGCACGCTTACCAGGCTGGTTCGCAAAGAGACGGAGCTGACCTTTCAGACATGGCGAGATCAGATTCGCACCTTCGTTGCGATTCCGATGCTGACGGAAGGAAAGCCACTCGTGGAGATCGCGGAATTGTTAGGCTATGACACCGCGTGGGCATTCACCGCCATGTTCAAGCGAGTCACCGGAAAGCTGCCGAGCCAGTACGCTTCGGCATAGGACCCACAGTGGAGGCCTGCTTCTTAGATCCATTCGCTTTCGGCATCAAGCGTCGGTATGCAGGCCCGATCGTATTCGCCAACGACCTCGATTGTTTTCCTGTCAGGTGAGCACCCTCACCGTTATCTCCTGACACAGCGAGGGGCCTCCGATTATTCGGCCCGCAGCGCCTCCACCGGATTGACCGATGCGGCGCGGCGGGCTGGAATGTAGCTGGCAAACAAGGCTGAGAACCCAAGCAGGAGAGCGACGGCGGCAAGGGTAGGCACATCCCACGAATGGACTCCGAAGAGCAGTTTGCCCATCAGTGCGGTGAAGGCGAGCGAACCCGCCAGTCCGGCAACGATGCCCAGCACAATCAGCCAGCCTGCTTCTTTCAAAATGAGCTGATAGACAGAGCTGCGCTGCGCGCCCAGCGCCATGCGCACTCCGATCTCGCGCGTTCGCTGGCTCACCGAGTAGGCAATGACTCCGTACAGCCCGACAACGCTGAGCAGAAGCGCGAGAGCTGCGAAACCACCCACCAGCCAGGCAGACGACCGATGCATGTAGGCGGTCCCTGAATCGTTGATCTGCTGCGTCATCGTTACTTCGTTTCTGACGCCGATATTCGGATCAATCTGATGGATAACTGCAACCATAGACTGCAGCACGGCCTTCGGGTCCTGCGCGGTGCGGGCGACAACAGAAAAACCGTCTTCCGCCGATTGATCGAAGGGGTAATAGACGGCGGGGCGTATCTCCTGGTCGAGGCCGCCTTCGCGGATATCATCGACGACTCCGACGATCTGCCGCATCGACTTCGGCGAGAGCTCGGTGTCGCCGATCATTTTGCCGATGGGATCTTCGCCGGGAAAGAATTGTTTCGCCAGCGTCTGGTTAATGATGACGACAGGGGTGGAGGAGGCGTTGTCGGCCTCGGTATAGAAGCGGCCGCGTATCAGCTTTGCCTGGATGGTCTTGAAGAATTCCACCGTGACTTCGCGTTCAGGGGCGTCGTTGTGCTCTCCATGATAGGGCTTGCCGAGCACTCTGAACCATGTCGTGTTGCAATTGCATTGGACCGGAGTCATGCTGGTGTGGCTCACAGAGATCACGCCCGGTATGCTGGCGATGCGGCTCAGCACCTGCTTTGAGAGCGCGATGGACTGCGGCTCTTTTCCATAGCTTGCGTCGGGTGCCGCGATATCGAGCATGGCCAGGTGGTCCGGGTTGAAATTCAGCTCAACGTGAAGCAGGCGGTAAAAGCTCTTGCCCAGCAGTCCTGCGCCTGCGAGCAGCACCACCGCGATAGCCAGTTCCAGCGCAACGAGATTCGAGCCGAGCCGTTTCCAGGTCACTCCTGCAGAACTGCGTCCGCCTTCGGCGAGGTCTTCGCGCAGGTTCGACACGGAGAGGCGCAACGCTGGAGTGAGAGAGAAGATCGCCGCGGCAAACAACGCGAGTATGGCGGCGAATGCCAGCACGTGCGGCGTCAAGCCGATACTCTGGAGATAGGGCATCCCGGCCAGCATCTCTTCCGGGATCAATTTGAGGAGCAGGTGAATGGCTCCATAGGCGAGAGCGAGACCTGAAACAGCGGCGGCGGCAACCAGCACCAGACCTTCAGTAATGAACTGGCGTATGAGCCGGGCAGGCGAAGCGCCGAGTGCTCCGCGCACGGCCATTTCGCGCTTGCGGTTTTCCGCGCGGACCAGGAGCAGGCTGGCAACATTGACGCAGGCGATGAGCAGCAGCAGTCCGGCACCGCTCAGCAGCACAAGCAGAATCGGGCGAATATCGCCGACGATGGCTTCGCTCAAAGGCATGACCAGCGCGCCCTGTCCAAGATTGGAGCTGGGATATTGCTTTTCCAGCTGCGCTGCGATCGATTTCATATTGGCAAACGCGGTCTGGACGGTGACGCCATCTTTAAGCCGCGCTATGCCAAAAAGGCTATGGCAGCCGCGCCGCTTTTCGCAGCTGTTTGGATCGTGCAGCGTGGTCCAGAACTCGGCGGCTCCGCGCGGAGCGAAGTGGAAGTCGCGCGGCAACACGCCGATCACGGTATAGGAGGCGTCATCAAGCGTCATCGATTGGCCGACGACATCCCGCCTGCCGCCAAAGCGTTTCTGCCATGAGTTGTAGCTGAGCAGCACGGTGCGGGGTGCAGAGGGAGTGTCATCGCCATCGTTGAAAACGCGCCCCAAAGCCGGAGTTACGCCCAGCGTCTGAAAGAATCCTCCCGCTACACGAGCGGCGGGAATCGGCTGCACGCCCGCAGGGCTTTTCCAGAGGTAATTGGCCCAGCCCCAGGCGTCGAATGAGCTGAAAACCTTGTTGTCCTTTTTCCAGTCAAGATAGTCCTGGTAGGAAAGATTGCAGTGCGGGCAGAACGTGGCGGCCTCATAGACGCCGACGAGCCGGGATGGATTCTGGTAGGGCAGCGGCTTGATCAGCGCTGCATCCACGAACGAGAAGATAGCGACACTGGCGGCGATGCCCAGTGTCAGCACCAATATGGCGATGCTGGCGAAGCCGGGATTCTTGTGCAGCTGCCGGAGGGAAAAACGGAGATCCTGCCAGACGCTCTCCATGCGGAAGCCGACGATTTCGTGGCTCTTTTCTTTGACTCGCGTTTCATTGCCGAACTGCCGTCTCGCAGCGTAGCGCGCCGTGTCCGCAGGCATGCCGTCGGATTGCATCTCCTGCTGAGCCTGTTCACGGTGGAAGGCCATTTCTTCGTCTAATTCTCGATTGAAGCGGTCGCGGCTGAACAGGATGCGCAGCTTTCGGAGGAAGAGCGTCATGGCTTGCATAGAGAATTCCTGCCTGTTTTCAGAGATACGGGCCGAGGGTGGGTCGGGTTCCCCACTATCTACGATCTTGTTCGTAGGTATAGATTATCTATGGATAGAGTGTCAATGGCAAAAGTGATAGGTAGTATTCGACGGCGGGATCGCGCGAAAAACTACTGTTTGAGCATGTTTTTGGCGATAAAGAGCGCATTTGCGGGGCGCTCAGCGAGGCGACGCATGAAGTACGGATACCATTCGGTTCCAAAGGGAACATAGACGCGGGTGTTGAAGCCTTCGCGGACGAGGGACTTCTGGAGGTCGCGGCGAACTCCGTAGAGCATCTGAAACTCGAAGGTCTTCGGGTCGATGCTGTGCTCGCGAACGAGTTTTTGGGTCGCGGCGATCATGTGCTCGTCGTGGGTGGCTATGCCGTGATAGATGCCGCTGGTGAGCAGGATCTGAGTCAGTTTCACGAAGTTTGCGTCCACGTCTTTCTTTTCCGGAAACGCCAGATTGGCCGGTTCTTTGTAAGCGCCTTTACACAGGCGGATGCGGATGCCTTCACTCGTCAAAGTGCGGATATCTTCTTCGCTGCGGTAGAGATAGGCCTGAATGACGATGCCGACGCGGCCCCGGTTTTGCGGGATGGCGTGCAGGCGGCGGACCATGTCGATAGTGGCCCGGGTGTACTCGCTGCCCTCCATATCGACGCGAACAAAGGTGTCTGCGGCCACGGCATGTTCGACCAGCTGGGCGACGATCTCCTCGGCCAGGCCCGGATCGAGGTCCATTCCCATCTGCGTGAGCTTTACGCTGACGTTGGCGTCTAGTTTACGGGTATGGATCGCGTCGAGGAGCCGGTGGTAGATATCGGCGGAGTGACGGGCCTCTTCCGGCGTGGAGACGTTTTCGCCCAGGCTGTCGAGGGTGGAGGCGATGCCGAGGCGCTGGAGCGCCTCGGCGGCATGGACGACTTCGTCAAGAGTCATTCCGGCGACAAAACGGGAGGACATCCGGCGGCCCAGCGCTGACCGTTCGGAGAAACTTCTGAGAGTTGCGTTACGGGAAAGGGCAATAAAAGTAGAGCGCAGTATAGGCATATTGTTCTAAAATGAGCGAACCTCTCATTTTCGCATAATGCATCGAGCGTGATTCGCTCTGCGTGTTGAGTAAAACCTTTCTTCCGGGCCTGTAAGTTTTTGCTGGAATTATTAAATTCCATGTAAGTGTTACTGATTCCTGGTAACAAACTGGCAACACTTTGCATCAGAGAATTGTTAGTTAGAAAACATGAGCAAAAAGCCCACGTTCATGGCTGGGGGAGTATCCTCCAGCGTTCAGAGGGAAAACTACTTAAGTCGGCGCCCGCACGGGAAACCGCAAAGGCGTAGTGGAGAACTAAGATGGTAAGTAACCGCGCGAATCCTAAGTGTGCCAAGCCCCTGCACTATTTGCGCGAGGGCCGAATCTTTGTCTTCGACGTACAGGACCGTTCCGTCAGTGCTGCTGGCGAGAAACGAAGCCATCACCTGGAGCATTTCTGGCTGTGCGGGACTTGTTCTCTGCAGTTCCGTATAGAACAGGGAATCGAAACAGGCGTTCGTCTCGTACCCAAGCGCCCCGTCCACATGAGCGTTACCAGGGAAAAAGCGTCAGAGATAGCAGGCATCAGCGTCCTGGCTTCATGATTCGGATTCCGTCACCCGGTCATTGACAAACCGCCCAGAGATGGGCGGTTTTGCTTTCTGTAAGCGATTACTTAGGGTGTATTGGCATACCGCCTGGGTCGTATCGACATATAGAACACCTTGGTTGTCATCCTGAGCGGAGTATGACGCGTTTTTTGCGTCATACGCAGTCGAAGGATCTGCTTTTTCCCGCCTATATTTCTACCGACCGAAAAGAAAACAGATCCTTCGCCTCGGCTCAGGATGACAATTCTTCGTTGAAATAAATACTTTCGCTTGCGCTTATATATCGATACCGCCTAGGACCGGGTGACCGGTACCTCAGGCTCCAGCTCTTTTACTGGTTTGTTATAGACACCGGTGAGCGCATTCCAGCGGATATAGACAAGCTCTTCCAGCATTTTGAGTCCATCCTTCAGGTAGCTGATACGGGATCGCTCGTCATGTCCCCAGGTAACCGGCACCTCGCGGATGGAATAGCCGCGCTTGATACCGATAAACAGAATCTCCGGGTCGAAGCCCCAGCGCTCGATGCGTTGCAGCTGAAAGACAGTCTGCGCGGCCTGACGGGTAAAAGCCTTGAAGCCGCATTGCGTGTCGGCAAAAGGCAGAGACATGACCAGACGCGTAACGGCATTGAAACATCGTCCGAAAAAGCGCCGGTATAGGGGTTGCCGCAGCGTCTGCCGCTTGACTTCGAGCCAGCGGGAGCCAATGGCAATATCGACTCCTTCGCGAATGGCCGCGAAGAGCAGCTCCGCCTCTTCCATCGGCGAAGAGAGATCGGCATCGGTAAACATTACGATCGCGCCCAGACCCTGCAGCATGCCGTTGCGGACGCTGTATCCTTTGCCGCGATTGCTGGAGTTGTTGATGAGCCGAACGATAGGATCCTTGGCGGCGAACTCTTCCACGATGGCCGCAGTCGAATCAGTCGAGCCATCGTTAACGACCAGCACTTCGGCATGCCAGCCGCGACTGTGGACGCAGTCCAGTATGCGCTCTAACGTCTGCCCTATGCGCGCACTTTCGTTATAGGCGGGAACGACAATACTGTAATCAGGATCTACTTGGTGCAACCTCGCCGTCCTTGATCGGGCTTTCTTCGTATCATACGCTGGCCTCACCACTCTGACGGGGCAACAGCCGTTTCAGGATATCCGGCTCAGTCCTCAATTGTCAGGTACGCCGAGGTCCGGAAGTCGAGACATACATTTGGCTGGCTGGGCGAACTCCAGGCGCGCTGCGTCATCAGGATGGTGGTCAGGCCTTCTTTCGGATCGGCAGCCCACGACGTTCCCAAACCGCCATCCCAGCCGAAGGTTCCGACACTTCCGGTGAGATCGGTGCGCCGGGTAACGATGGACATGCCGAAGCCCCAGCCATGGCTGTCAAAGTAACCGGGCACCAGTCCGGATATTGCCTTTTGTTCGGGAGTCAACTGATCCATCCTCATCAACTCAACCGATCGCTGGGAGAGGATGCGCGGCGTAGTGCGCTTTGAGGTATTCAGCAGCAGTTCGCTGAATGCGAAGTAGTCGTCGATGGTAGAAACCAGTCCGCCCGAGCCCGAAGAAAAAGCTGGCGGACGGCTCCACTGGCCGGTGTCGGCCTCGTCGAATACTTCCAGCTTCCCGGTTTGCGGATTGAGCCAGTAGCTGGTTGCAAAGCGTCCAATTTTTTCCGCCGGTACGCTGAACCCAGTGTCCTTCATCCCCAGCGGGCCGAAGACCCGTTCCCGCAGAAAGATATCGAAGGGCTGGCCCGATGCGCGGGCTATCAGGACGCCGAGAACATCCGCCGAGGTGTTGTACATCCACATCTCGCCTGGCTGGTGCATGAGGGGAAGTGTTCCCAATCGGTGTATCCACTCATCGGGAGCGGACATAGAGGCTGGGATCGGCGCACCCATGCCGATTTGCAGTTCGTTCGCCGCCTTCAGAATCGGATATGCGTCCGGCGTACCCATCACCAGGCCAAAGCCCATGCGGAAGGTCAGCAGGTCGCGCACCGTAATCTGGCGCCGGGCGGGCACCGTGTCATCGAGCTTCCCGTCGATGCGTTTCAGGACCTTGCGATTGGCCAGTTCCGGCAGCAGTCGGTCCACGGGGTCGTCCAGACGCAGCACGCATTCTTCAATCAGGATCATGGCGGCCGCCGCGGTGATCGGTTTCGTCATGGAGGAGATGCGGAAGATGGTATCGCGCTGGACCGCGTTGTTCTCGCCGATCTTCTTCATGCCGATCGCGTTCACATCGACCTCGCCCCGCCGGCTGACCAGTGTGACGATTCCCGGAACTTCGCCGTTGTCGACGTAATCGGTCATGACGCCGTACATGCGGTTCAGTCCCTTTTGCGAGAGACCGGAAGACGGCACCGGTTTCCGCGGCGACGGCTGCGGTGTGTCGGGAGCCGAGGCCGGCGCTGCGGCATACGCGCTGGACGGCGCAACCACAGCTGCCGAGGCTGCCGCGCCTTTTAGAAATGTGCGACGATCCACACCCCTTGTCATGAAAGCCTTTCGCCATCCGTAGTTACTTTTCTGCAGCAGAAATCAGTCCGTCCGGTCATTCGCGCTTCTCGACGACAACCCGGCTTTGCGGCAGTCGCAACGCCCGGCAAAGATGAATTTCTGCCACGAGGGAAACCGTAGTGGTATGACCTGCAAAATGCAACTGATTTGCGGTGGCGGGGGTTGGAGTCGATTCGATTTGCGGCACAGCCGGGATGGCGTCCATGTCCCGAGAAGACGGGCAGCGAGCCGTTGCCCATCTTCTTCCACGGAGATGCGTCCGGTCGCGAAAAATGTCTCGGAGTCAAACGTTTTATCGATTCCAGAAACCCGGGCACCCGCCCTTCCCGATGCATGCAATCAACAGGAGGCGGAAGAGCTTTTCCACGTTCCGGGAATAGAAGTGCTACACTCGCCGCTATGACAGAAGGAAAGCGTCATTCGGCATGGTTCTGGGTGTTTTTGGGCGGCGGACTTTTTGTTGCCTTTATTGTCGTGGTCAGTCTGCTGGGATACGTTGCCGTGCAGTCGCTTGGCGGGGGCACCAGTTTCGGAGACAGCATCGGGGTCATCGATGTCGATGGCGTAATTCTGTCCGCGGACAAAACGGTTGACCAGCTGCGGAAGTTCGATCAGGACGATTCGATCAAGGCAATTATCCTGCACATCGATTCGCCGGGCGGCGGAGCTGCCGCGTCGCAGGAAATTTATGAAGAAGTCCGGCATATCCGCGACGAGAAAAAGAAGCCGATCATCGCGTCGATAGAAAGCGTGGGCGCGAGCGGTGCCTACTATATCGCTTCGGGTACCAGTAAAATTTACGCGAATGATGCCAGCATCGTCGGCTCCATCGGCGTCATTATGGAGTGGACCAACTACGGCGATCTGCTGAAGTGGGCCAAATTGAAGCCCGAAGTCCTGAAGGCTGGATCACTCAAGGATGCCGGATCGCCGACACGCGAGATGACCCCCGAAGAGCGGGCCTATTTTCAAGGCCTGGTGGATAACATGCACACCCAGTTCATCCGCGATGTGGCTTCGGGACGAGGCATGGGCGCAGATAAGCTGCAGCCTCTGGCTACCGGGCAAGTCTGGACGGGACAGCAGGCGCTTCCCCTGCATCTGATTGATAAACAGGGTGGATTCCGCGATGCTCTACTTGAGACGGCCAAGCAGGTCGGCATCTCGGGTGAACCGAATGTAGTGAAACCGGCGAAAAAAGGCCGTACTGTGTTGGACCTGGTGACCTCGGATGCGGACGATCTGTTGCCGAATCCGGAGCGCCTATTAGAAAAACATGCCGGCTTCTATTTTCTTTGGCGATAGTGGTTAAATTTGTTGCATCTATTACGGTTAACAGGCGTACCCTAATGACTGGAGCAAGAACTTGCCATGACCAAAGCAGACTTGGTGGAGGAAGTGACCCAACTCGGAGACCTGACGCGGCGCGATGGTGAAGTGATCGTGGATACGATCTTCGATTCCGTCATCCATGCGCTTAAGACAGGCGACAAGATTGAGATTCGCGGTTTTGGCAGCTTTCGCATCCGGCAGCGAAAGCCCCGGATCGGCCGCAATCCTAAGACAGGCGCAAAGGTCGAAGTTCCGGCCAAGCGTGTACCTTACTTCAAGCCCAGCAAAGAATTACGCGATTTAGTCAATCCCAAGGCTGAATCCGCCCCTCCTAACCCGGAGCCGCATTCGGCCTGAATTTCGCTGATCGAGCGGGAGGCGTGGACAGTCCGTCCATGCCTTTTTTATTTTTTTCTAATCCCAATCACGGAAAGGCTGCGGCCGGTAAAGCCGTGTTCGGCGCGGTGGGAGAAATAGAGATCGGTGCGGCAGCTGGTGCAGTCGCCCTGCACGAAAATACTCTCCGCGCTGAGTCCGGCATCAAGCAGCTGGCGGCGGTTGGCTTCCATCAGGTCGAGATGAAGAGCCGGACCAAGATGGCTATGTCCCGGCGCGCGAGCGGTGAGAAAGAGCAGCGGATACTTCTCCTTCACCGGGTTCGAATCGTATGCCTCGAAGAATAATTCCGATGCATAGCTGAACTGCGATTCAAACTCCATCCGGACTTCGTCGCCCACGGCATAGCAGCAGGAGCCGATGCCGGGGCCGATGGCGGCGACCAGATCCTGTGGACGGCTCCCGAACTCCAGGCGCATGCGCCCCACGCCATTCTCGACGATACGCTTCAGCGTTCCCCGCCAGCCGGCGTGGAACGCGGCTACGGCACGTTTCTTTCGGTCCGCAATCAGTACGGGGATGCAATCCGCCGTCTGAATGCCGAGCAGGATGCCGGGTTGAGCTGTCGTCATGCCGACAGCCTTGGACGATGCTTCGTCACTCGCATCGCTTTTGCCCACACTCCGCACGATCGATGAATGAATCTGCTTGAGCGTGACCAGCGGCACAGTTTCATTGTTTGTGACCGCCGCGACGAAGAGCCGGCGGTTGGCCAGGACTGTTTCCTTCGGGTCGGAGGCGGTGAATCCGAGATTGAGTTCACCCGCCCGCTGGTCCGGCCTGTACGCGGTCGTCCTTCCTCCTGTGCGCGTGCTGAAGCCGTGCAGGAGCCACGGTATCTCCGACCATGCAGGCACGGGCACGACCTTGAGTTGTGTTTTGGCCACACGGCTCTGCTTTTGCTGCGGAGGCACAGCCTGTCCGCTGGCTTTTGTACCCGGATGAGAGTTGGAAACGCGCCTTCCCGAAGAGAATTGCATGCGCTTTTTATTGTAGTGGGGAAGGGAAGTGCGAGAGTGATGCGCCGTAAAGCATAGGGCCCGCTTTCCAGCGGGCCCGCTTCAGAGGCAGTAGGGATGGGTAGCCAAAGGGTAGTGTTAACGAGGGTCCGTATTACGCGGACAAGTCAAAGAGTTGTTACTCAACAAGGTGTGGTTGCAAATGAAGTTGCCTCTAAACGTTGATCATAGGAGTGCAAATTTGTCGCCAAAGTTGCTCTGAAATTCCTATTATTTTCTAATCTTGCGGGATCACAATTAAGTCATTGAAATGCTGCATGTAAGGATTTCAGTAACTACTCGATGCGCTCTTTGGTCTGTAGACCAATGGGGCTGAAAGAGTACAAACATTGCATCGAAATAGCACAACATTACTAAAAATTTGTTGTCCTCCTAAGTTCCCTGTAAATGCCGTTCAGGAAGCTGGCAAGATACGGAATATTTGTACACGCGGCAACCATCAAGAAAAACGCCGCGATAAAAATCGCGGCGTCTGAGCGGGGTTGATCCGTTGACTTAGACCAGGGCTTCGGCCTTGACTCCCACCTTGTCAAACCAGGAGTGGGCAGCCTTGAGGGCGGTATTGACGTTCTCGATGTTCTTCACGCCTTCGGTATTGAGCCAGTCCTCGAATGCCTTCGCGCCCTGCTTGGCGTAAACGGCGATTCCGTCCTTCCAGGTAGCGCGGCCGCAGAGAACACCGTTGAAGGTGGTTCCGCTTTCGCCGGCCAGTTCGAGCGTTTCGATGAAGACCGGGTTCGATACGCCAGCCGAGAGATAAATGAAAGGCTTGTGCGTGGAGGAAGCGGCGATGCGGAAGTGCTCCAGCGCCTCTGCGCGCGTGTAAGCCGCATCACCTTTGAAGGCGCGGGTTCCGGCGACGAATTCCATCTGGATGGGAACCTCGACCTTCAGCACGTCAACGCCATAGCGTTCCTTGCCGAACTCTTCCATCGATCCGGTTACGACGTCAGGCTTGCGTTTTGCATACTCGATGCCCTTTTCGTCTTCGCCGTGGACAGCATAGCCAACCGTTTCGAGGAAGAAAGGAATGTCGTGCGCGCGGCACTCGTCGCCAATGCGCTCGACCCATGCATGCTTCAGGTCGTTAACCGGAGACTTCTCGAAAGGGGTGTAGTAGAGCAGGATCTTGATGCAGTCCGCGCCCGCTTCTTTCAGGCGGCGCACCGACCACACATCGAGCAGGTCGGGCAGGCGGCCCGGCGTAGCGGCGTCGTAGCCGGTCTTTTCATAGGCGAGCAGCAGGCCCTTGCCATTGCGCTTCTTCGATGCGGGCAGGCCAAACTCGGGATCGAGCAGGATGGCCGAGGCATGCTTGGTCAGGACTTCGGTGACAAGTGACTTGAACTCTTCCAGCGCCGAATCGGGTACTTCGGCGACGCCTTTTTCCTTCGCCAGCGATTTCTTCAGCGAGCCGCGCTGGTCCATGGCGGCGGCGGCAATCACGCCGCGCTCATCGGAGACTGCTCTCAGTCCGGCAAGTTTTCCGGGGGTCAGTTTTGTCGACATTGGTTTTCTCCTGCTCTCTTCGGTTGGTGTTACGAAATTTCGGAAACGAATTGCACGGATGATTTTAACTCAGTTTTCAGACCGCTTCCCGCAGCAGTGTTCTCTGTGCTTCCAGCAGCTGATCGATGCCGCGCGCAGCGTAATCCATCATCTCCAGCATGCGGCTGCGCACAAATGGAGTCTTTTCGGCGGTGGCCTGTACTTCGACCAGTCCTCCGTCTTCCGTCATGACGACGTTCATGTCCACCTCGGCCTGGGAATCTTCTTCATAGGCGAGATCGAGCAGTACCGTCTCTTCGACAATGCCGACGCTCGTAGCCGCAACCAGCTGCCGTAGCGGAGACTTCGGCAACGCGCCTGTCTTTACCATGCGGTTCAACGCAATGGCGAGAGCGGCGCAGGCGCCGGTGATGGCCGCCGTACGCGTACCGCCGTCGGCTTGCAGCACATCGCAGTCGAGAATCACCATACGCTCGCCCAGCGTTTTCAAATCCACCACCGCGCGCAGCGAACGCCCGATGAGCCGCTGAATCTCATGCGTGCGCCCCCCCACTTTTCCGCGCTCCGATTCACGCGGCGTGCGCGTAAGCGTAGCCCGAGGCAGCATGCCGTATTCGGCAGTGACCCATCCGCGCCCGCTGTTGCGCAGCCACGCGGGCACGCTTTGTTCGACGGTTGCATTGCAGAGTACCCGCGTATTCCCCAATTCAATGAGAACGGAGCCTTCTGCGGCGGCTACATAATGAGGCGTCAAGCGAACGGAGCGCAGTGCATCCTGTGCGCGGTCGGCAGAGCGGAAAAAAGATTTGGACAAATCTGGCATCGCTTCATTGTAAGCAAAGGGTCAGCGAGGCAGGAGCAAGGTCCTATGAATAAACCTGCCTGGGTGTCGATTCCCGATCTGGCACAAGTCCCGATCGGTTCCGAATTGGGCCATGTTTGCAAGACGTGCGGAATCAATCACTTTCGGGTACATCAGGGGGACAAAATTCCATTTCGGGAAATTTTATCGCGGAAGCATTTCCTGTGACCGGCCCCCATCTGCCTCTTAAGTAACACAAAATCAATTACTTCTGAAGTTACTCCCACTTTGGCACGCGACGTGTACTAGGAGGTGCAACAACATTTTGTTTCCACTGGAGCCGGAAATGCAGGCAGCCGTGAAAAACCAGTTGAGCCGTTTACCCTCGTGGTCCATTTCTTCTACAAGGAAATCCATCCTGGCGAGGTCAGCGGCGGACGGGAAGGTCGAAGAGCAGCTTGCTTCTCTTGCGCATGATGCCCGCAACGTGGTGGCAGCTCTCAGGCTTTATTGCGATTTGCTCGCGGAGCCGGGAGTGCTGACGGAAGAGCACGGACATTTCGCCGCCGAATTGCAGACGGTAGCCTCGGCCGGCTGTGGCCTGGTGGAGCAGCTTGCGGCTCTCAGCATGGGCGATGCAGCAGCAAGAGAAGCTTCCCCGCAGGAGAGGACGGCATCTCCCGTACACGCAACTCCTATCGACGATCTGGCCACCGAAGTCGAATACCTCAAGGGGCCACTGGCCGCGCTGGCCGGAGCGGCAATTCGACTTGAGATGGAATGTCTGCCCTGTTCCGGGCGCATCGGCATCTCTCGCGAAGACCTCACCCGCATTCTCATCAACCTTACGCGCAATGCCGCCGAAGCCATGCCGCGAGGAGGACGCATTCGCGTCTCCGTGCAGCAGGGCGGCGGCGGCAGCTTTTTCGATGGCGATATGGAGTTTGCGCCGCGCACGGCGCTCCTGTGTGTGCAGGACTCGGGACCGGGAATCGCGAAAGATCAGATGGAACACATTTTCGATGCCGGCTTTACCACCAAAGAATCGCATGAAACACAGCGAGGACTGGGTCTGCACATCGTGCGCAGGCTCGCCGAGACCGCAGGAGGCAGCGTGCGCGCCGTTGCCGCTCCTGGTGGAGGATCGCGCTTCGAAATCGAGTTACCTATGATTCATCGCGCGCAGAGAAACAGCGGCTTTCTTGCTGACTTTCCGGAAAGGACAAACTTAGAATGCTAACCACTGCTCCAATTATGACTACTTCTGCCTACCCTCCAATAGGGGAACACCTGGCTGCCGAGCAATCGGCGCGGATGAGTGTTCTCGTTGTGGACGATGACGCGGCTGTACGCGAAGCATGCTGCGAAATTGCCCGTAAGCAAGGTTTCCTCTCGCACGGCGTTGTAGGTGTTGCCGCTGCCCGCGAATTGCTGCGCGGTAACAGCATCGACATTATCCTGCTGGATTTGAAAGGACCGGGCGCGCCCGGCCTCGAATTGCTGGATGAGGTGAAGACGCTGCATCCGGAGACGGCGATCATCGTCATGACGGCCTTCGCCACCGTGACTTCGGCGGTCGAAGCGATGCGCACCGGCGCAACCGACTACCTCACCAAGCCCTTTGCCCTGGATGAGTTGGCGACGGTGCTCGAACGCGCATCGGAGCGGCGGACGCTCGATCTCGCCAGCCGCCGTCTGCGCGAGAAGCTGCGCACGCAACAGGGTCTCGGCAACATCATCGGGCGCAGCGCGGAGATGGACAAGATCTACCGCATCCTCTCGAAGGTAGCGTTTACCGCGCATCCCGTGCTGATCCTGGGTGAGAGCGGTACGGGCAAGGAGATGATTGCGCGGTCGATTCACACAAATGGGCCGAACGCCACCAAGCCATTCATTCCCGTCGATTGCAGCTCGCTTGTACCCACGCTGGTCGAAAGCGAATTGTTCGGCTACGTCAAAGGCGCATTTACCGGGGCGAACCGCTCCAAGGACGGGCTTCTGGTCTCAGCCGAGGGCGGGACTGTATTCCTTGACGAGATCGGCGAGCTGCCTCTCGATCTGCAATCCAAACTGTTGCGCGCCTTGCAGGAAAAGGAAGTTCGCCCTGTGGGTGCGACGCATCGCGTCCCGGTTAACGCGCGCATTCTCGCCGCCACGAACCGCAATCTCACCGAGATGGTCGAACAGGGACGTTTTCGCAAAGACCTTTACTACCGCCTGAATGTCGTGAACCTTCGTCTGCCCGCGTTGCGGCAGCGGCGTGAAGATCTGCCACTACTGATCGCGCATTTTCTCGACCGCAAGAATCGCGAGTACGGCAAGAACTTCCGCGTCAGCGATGAGATGCTGCGCGTGCTGATGGACTACGAATGGCCGGGCAACGTGCGCGAACTCGAGCACACGATTGACCGCGCCTGCGCCTACTGCTCGGGTACTGTGTTGCAACTGGGCGATTCGTCGTCGCCGATCATTGAGTACTACTCCAACTCTCGTCCGAAAATTGCGGCTCCTCCGCCGCTGAACGACACTTCGCTGATCTCGCCGTCGATCACATCGCTGGCCGAGATGGAAAAGCAGGCAATTCTCGCCGCGCTGCGGGAGTTGCAGGGCGACAAGCTGGCCGCAGCCAGGCTGCTCGGCATCGGCAAAACCACCATGTACCGCAAGCTCCAAGAATACGGACTGGGCGAGGCTTAGTCTG
>JAATFH010000454.1 GCA_015655315.1 Terriglobales bacterium | reverse complement strand
ATTGGTGCTCTGCGCGTAACCAATACCCACCATGGATATGGCAACAAAACATAGTCCCAAAAGACTCGCTCTCTTCATCGATGGCCTCCAAAAATAAGTACTTAACAGCGTTGCTATGAAATCCTGCGGGCGCCTTTTTTCAGAAATCAGAATTGCAGAATTGCCTAAGAGGACAACGTGTGTCCCCTGTCTCTCAACATCAAATCAGTCACAGTAGGTCGAGTCGTCTTTGCCGGTTGAAAAGCACAATCTGCATGCTTGCTCGGCCTATTCAAACGTTTGAAATTAGGTAATGAATCATACACCGGCCGTAATCCCAGTCAAACCAAAAAATTTGACGTACGATCAATTCCCGCGGGTCGCCTTTGGCTCCGAACCGCCACCGGAGAGTCTTCCGCGTATGACGGTGACGGATGCTTTGGGCAGCGTGTATACCGCGTCGGCCTCCCCCATAGCTGACAATTTCTTGGCCGGACCATCCGGCTCAGCGCGCCCGCTCCCAATGTTTGAATGCCATTGATATTGCTCGCTCCCAAACGTAACCATGCTCACCGGACCGGAAAAGTACTTCTGCGCTTTATCCGCGTCGGAAAAAACAATGTGCACCGGATGCGCGTTCTCCTGATCTTTGTTGATCAGCATCACAGACCAATCTCCATCCGGTCGCAGCACGGCATAGGAAGTAACCAGCACATGCCCCGCGCCATCGCGGATGTCACTAGCGCTCGGAAAGAGTCGATGTTCGCCGCTTCCGGGTTGAACCCATTCGAGGTTGATCATCTGACTGGCAAAGAACTGTGAGATGGGCTGCTGAATCTCGTAGTCTGAGTTCACTGTGAACATGCCAAAAGTTCCGGGTGAAGTTCCGTGACAACCTGGAGATTGTCCAAGCGGAATGTAGTGGAAATAATAGACTGCATTTCCGCCAGCCTGGAGAAATGCTCCTACATAGTCTGTCCACCAGAGCGCGGCGAAGATATCGACGAATGACTCATCGTCGTTGGCAGCGATATTTGATTCCGTAATGAAGAGAGGAACACCTTGCGGCAGTCCATCATCCCGCCAGACTTGAAGAATGTTGCGCACTAGATCAGCTTCGTTATAGAGATCGCTCCATTGCAGCCTGCAGCGTTCAAGAGGATAGTGTTCGAAGGATACGAACGACAGGTCTCCGATGCGGTCATGCGCTCTCAGATAGTCAAAGAAACGTCCCATCCAGGAAGTCCTGCCCTGTGCGTCAGGCCAGACCTCAATGTCTTTATTCACTCCTTCGAAGATTGGGCCGCCCAGTTTTAATTTCGGATCGACGCGATGCAGTGCGGTAGCCCATTGCAGGTAGAGAGCTGCGTAGTCTTCGGGCAGTGTGTGCTTTCCATCGGGCTCTTCACCCATTTCCACATAGGAGATAGGATAGCCACGCTTCTCGATATAGCTGATTTCAGCAACGGCATTTTCCGGATTGTCGTAAAGCATCGCGACCGGAATCATCGCCGGTAGCCCGCGCGTGATGCCGCTCGTGTAGAAGAGGTCAAACCCCACCTGGTCGCCGTGCTCATTCACAACTGAACCTTCATGCCATGGATCAACCGAAGAACAAATCGTGTTGCTCTGGGCACGGTCGGCAGTATGCCGGACAACGTCATGGAAGCTACCGTCAGCCGTCGTCGTCCCGAGAAAGACCTCACTGATGGCATAGCCAAGACAGTTGCGGGGGTCTGCTGGTCCATGCGTGTCGCAGGTATTCGAAGATTCCGTCATCCAGATGCGAATGAACCGGGCGGATATCGGAGCGCGCGAAAGTTGAAGCGTCGCCGGACCTCCTGAACCGTTGGTTACATTGCCTCCGGAAAACGTAACCCATGCTCCCTTAGTAGCTTCGTGAATGGCATCCTGCCCCGTCCAATACTGCACCAGATAGCGACGAGCATAAGGTGCCGCCCAATTGATACGAATGGCATTGATTTGCTGCGGGGATGCAAGATCCACGACAACCCACTGTGGATGCAGACTGTCATCTTCGCCCGTAAAAGTTTTCGTGAGATAGGGATTGCTCTTCCAATACGTGTTTAAGTCACCGTCGGTAAGCCGGGAATATCCGGTTCCGTCAGGCTGCGAAAAGCCCTGGTGAGTAAGTGGATATCCCTGGGAATGCCGGATAAATTCCGTCGGCGTGGAATTTCCGACGAAATAGCCTTGATCACCGGGTCCGCTCCACTTGCCCTGCGGATTCCAATGCCATGCCTCAACATAGAGCTCGGTGTTCTGCCGATAGGTAACGGTCTGCCATCCCGCAGAAAGAAGCTGCTTGATCATGGGTTCGCTGAATACCTTGTCTGTCGCGGCCCGCGGAATGCGATCGATACCAGCGCCAAGTGTTTCCGTAGGACGGAATGTATTGACGACATGGTCGGGAGCAATATCAACGCGAATGGTTTGCGTCCACAGTTGTGGCGTAGATGCAATGCCCCAGAGAAGTAGCAACAGGAAGAATTTTCTTGCGTGCGGAGCGCCAAACCACCTGGCAATCTTAAACATGGAAGCTTCATTCATGCTGCACACCTCTGGTTATTAGCAAGCACGCTGGACAAATAATGGTTAGCCATTTTTGCTGGTGGCGATTGAAAATCGCTGGTTGCTCATTTTTAAATCGTTTTAATAATCTGTCAAGAAAAATAGTTCCGTAATTTTCCGAGTTTGAAAAGCATCCGCGCTGAAAATTACATGCCTCCTCAGGAACCGGATTGAAGGATTGCTTTCCTACCCCACAATATGGTTCGCTGTGTGCGCTACACTCGTCACACCTTGACGGTGTCCTCAAAATGAAAGGTATTCCAGCGAATGGACTTTATATCCAGCGGTATTGTTAGACAGCCTGGTTCACGCAGACTCTCGATGCTCAGAGTTAATTTTTTGCTGTCACTGGTTGTGGCTGTAGTGACAATCGATGGAGCACTCATGGCGCAAACCGTGACAGTCGATGCGACACCCAGTCACTCCGTAAATTCGTTCAGTCCCCCATATGCTCTGGGAACGACCGTCGATCGGGTACCAAGCAACGCCACTGACACTTTCTTCAGCCCGGCTACGATCCAGCAAATTCTTGAAGCGGGCTGGGGCGTTGTCAGCTACCGCCAAAACACGGAGTTGTTCGTCCAGGCCTGGCACTGGAATCCCAAGGGAACCTGGAGCGATCATGCAGAAAGAGGCTATTTTACTGGCGATGCGACGCCCGGAGAAGCTATTCGTCACTCATACGGTTACGATTTGCGCCATCGTGGTTTCACGCGAAATGGCGGCACTGAGTTCAGCGGTTATTCGCGCCTGAACGACGGCGACCTCACCAGCTACTGGAAAAGCAATCCCTATCTAACGAAATCTTTTACGAACGAGGACGACGCTCTGCATCCACAGTGGGTTGTTGTGGATCTGGAGAAACGCCACGAGGTCAATGCCGTGCGCATCGCATGGGCAGAGCCATATGCGCGCGCGTATCAAGTGCAATACTGGACGGGCGCGGATGCCATGGACAGACAGGCTGATGGCGAGTGGAAGACCTTCAAGTCCGGCGCGATCACGGAGAGTAAAGGTGGAACCGTGACGCTTCAGCTCGACCCGGTTCCAGTGAGCACGAGGTATGTTCGCATTCTCATGACCCAGTCCTCGAATACCTGCGACACCCACGGTCCCGGCGATCGGCGTAACTGCGTTGGTTACGCTATCCGGGAGGTTTACCTCGGAACCTCGGGTGATGGTAAGTCTTTCAAGGATGTGCTTCATCATTCGCCTGACCAGAAGCAGTCGCCTACTTATTGTTCCTCCGTCGACCCGTGGCATGAGCCTTCAGATCTGTTCGTCGCACCGGATCGTATGGAGTCGGGTGACCAGCCAGGATTCGATCTCTTCTTCACCAGCGGCATCACGCGCGGGCTCCCCGCTATTGTTCCCGTCGCGATGCTCTATGGAACACCGGAAGATTCAGCCGCGCAACTCACTTATTTGAAGAGGCGAAACTATGCTATCTCCTACATTGAGATGGGAGAAGAACCGGACGGACAGTACATGCTGCCCGAGGACTACGGCGCTTTGTACCTGCAGTGGGCTACGGCTCTTCATGGTGTGGACCCCACGTTCAAGTTAGGCGGTCCGGTTTTTGAAGGAGTGACGGAAGACATCAAAGTGTGGGCGGACGCTCAGGGCAGGACTTCATGGTTTGGTCGCTTTCTTGACTACCTGAAGGCGCATGGCCGTCTCACCGACCTCGCGTTTATGTCCTTCGAACACTATCCCTACGATGGTTGCGAGACTCCATGGAAGAACCTTTACCAGGAACCACAGTTGATCAGCCACATTATGCAAGTCTGGCGAGAGGATGGATTACCGCCTGACGTTCCCATGTTTGATACAGAGACGAACGATCACGGCGGTGACGCGGCCGTGGATATCTTTGGAGCGCTATGGCTTGGCGATTCCTTCGCCGGATTTCTCACAGCCGGCGGCAAAGCCACTTACTACTATCATGGCTTGCCGTACTCCCCGCCTCACCCGGCATGCGCGAACAACTGGGGAACTTATCGCATGTTCATGACCGACCGGAACTACCAGATCAAGCAGCGCACATCGCAGTTTTACGCAGCGCAGATGCTTACGCAGGAGTGGGTGCAACCGAAAGACGCCATACATAAAGTCTTTACCGCAGTGAGCGATATCAAAGATGCCGATGGCCATGCACTCGTAACGGCTTATGCCTTGCTTCGGCCGGATGGCCAGTGGTCCCTCATGCTTATCAACAAAGACCGTGATAATCCTCACCCAGTCCACATCGTCTTCCATGATGCCGAAGCGAAAACAGACCAATACTTCGAGGGCCCAATCAGCATGGTCACCTTCGGAAGCGCCCAATACCAATGGCATTCCGCTGGGAAGGAGGGTTACGCCGATCCCGACAACCCGCCGCTGAAATCGACAATCAGTGGACTTGAAGGTTCCAGCTATATCTTGCCTGCGGCTTCGCTGACGGTTTTACGCGGTACTATGAAGCAGAGATAGATTCATAATCTGTGCAGCGGATCTTAGTCACTTAATTGGTCAAATACAAAGCGGCACAGGCGAATAGCCTGTGCCGCTTTTGCATTGAAAAGCTAACTTCTATAGAGCCAACATAAACGCCACCAGATCTTTCTTCTCCTGGTCCGTCAGCTTGGTCCCTAACACCAAGTTGAAGTACTCCACTGTATCGTCCAACGTCAGCAATCTTCCGTCGTGCAGATACGGTGGGGTGTCCTTGATGCCGCGCAGCGAAAATGTCTTAATCGCTCCGTCATGCGCCATCATCATGCCATTCACCATGTGCTGATTGTAGAAGCGTTCGGCATGCAAGTCATGCATCGTGTTGTCTGTGAAGTACGGCCCGGAGTGGCATTCCGCACACCTTCCTTTGCCAAAGAAGACCTCTTGCCCATGCAACTCCGCGGGTGTGGCCTTCGCTGGATCAAGTTTTCCATCCCAGGCAAGCTTGGGCGCCGGAGGGAAATCGAGAATCTCCTCGAACTCCGCCATGAAGTGCACCTGGCTTCCACGCTCGAGCACATTCACGCCTTTCTTTGTTGCAATAACCGGATCGCCATCGAAGTAAGCCGCTCTTTGCTCGAACTCGGTGAAGTCCTCAACTGTCTTCAGAGCGCGTTGCGAACCGAACAGTTTTTGAATGTTTACGCCGCGAAGAGCCGGCGTTTCGATGCGGTGACGAAACTCCTGAGGACGGATATCGCCCACCAGATGGAACGCGCCGTTTGTGGCGCCATTCTGGTGGCAGTCCAGGCAGGCTACGCCACGGCTCGGTTTGTCCGAGCGCCGATCGATAGTCTCATTGAACTGCTGCTGCGGAAAGGGAGTGAGTAACAGCCGCAAGCCCTCGAGTTGCTTGGGGTTCAGGATGCCGCTGAACAGCTCGTAATAGTTATCCAGTGTCACGAGCTTTCCCTGGGAGACATCACCGAGATCCGGCCTTGTCGTCAGGTACATCGCCGCGGGAAACTCAGCCAGGAACCGCTCCGGAATATCGAAATCGAGGTCGAAGCGGGTCAGGTCGCGATCTTCCTGTTTTTTCAATTCCTGAATTTCGCTATTTGGGAACACCATGCCGCCCTCAGGATGGTTTGCATGCGGCAGCGGCAAGAAGCCCTGGGGAAAGGTGCCTTTCTGACGAATCTGGTCTGGAGTTTCGTTTGCGAGTTCTGTCCAGGTCACACCTTGCGGCAGTTTGACTCGCACACCCTGCTGCACTGGTTTTGTGCGGTCCATGGCCACTCCGCTCATGGGGCGGTCGCTTAGGTCATACCTTTCGTCCAGCAGATCCATCTGCCTCTTCATGATCCCAGCCTTCGCGGCGACCATGCGGCCATGTATCGTGGCAAAACTCTCCTTGTCATCCACAGGCTGGTAGCTATTCTTAACTGTTGGCGCATCCTGGCCTGCGGCTGAAACCATCTTGCCGCCCAAAAGACATGTAACTACAAAACCGGCGCTCATCACGCCAGTCGCTTTCATCATCCACTTCAGATTCAGATGACTCATTTCCCCTCACTTTCTGCATAAGCAAACAAGACCGGGTAACAAAATATGTATGTGTATGGGCACCGTCTGCAGCGAGGCTCCAAAAGGGGTCGCAACGTAGCAACAGAAGATCGTTAGAGAATCAGCCACCTGTCTTGTTCGGAACACAGAACACAGAACTGATCCTGCCTCAGCACTCCAACGCCTTCTCTAATATCGTATTTTCACACACTTTCTCGTAAGCAAGATTGCAGCCCGCTTCTGAAAAAGTACCGATTGCCACAGGCACGCTTGAACCCGGAGCCGCATAGATCACAGCTGCTTGATCGCATCACAAGGCATGTCTGCTGTATCAAAATCTGCATCGGATATCGTCGTCGGATTGGCGGCGACGCAGTTATGACCTGCTCCTCGACTTGCACAGAGAGGTTCTGGGCAGGTCAAGGCGTAGCCGATTGTGCCGGTGCTCCGCACGCTATCACGAGGTAGTCCGCCCCATAATCCAGACATGCTCCAGATAGAATTACTAAAGCGATTGATGATGAGAATCCATGTCTAACCCCACTAGAGCCCTGCTTCTCGGCCCTCTGCTGAAAAGTGTCTCGCGCTCCTTTTACCTCACTCTCCGCGTGCTGCCCGTTGGGATGCGCGATCCGGTCGGCCTTGCTTATCTGCTGGCACGCGCCGCGGACACGATCGCAGACACATCGCTTATCACGCCGGAAAAGCGAATGGAACTGCTCTTGTCTCTTCGCAGTCAAGTGAACGGCCTTCACGATAGTGAGGCGTTGACGCGCATGGCTGTGGAAGTGGCGGGTCAGCAAAAGGACTCAGGGGAAAAGGTTCTGCTGGAGTCGCTTGGATCGGCACTCACCGTGCTGTCTCAATTGAGCGAGCCCGATCGGGACGCGGTACGCGACATCGTCACTACCATCATAAAGGGCATGGAGTTCGACCTGCGTACTTTTCCCGACGAATCGTCCGGGTACATCGTCGCGCTTCAGGCGTATACAGAGCTCGATCAATACACTTACATGGTCGCCGGATGTGTCGGGGAATTCTGGACGAAGATGACATACGCGCACTTACCTGGGACGTTCACAGATCGTCCGGAAATGGTGCTGGACCGTGGCATTCGTCTTGGAAAAGCACTGCAAATGACCAATGTTCTGCGAGACTGCAGTAAGGATCTGCGCATTGGCCGCTGTTACCTCCCAGCTACGATGCTTGCTTGCTTCGACCTGACTCCGCAAGACCTCCTGTTGCCCGAGACATCTTTGCGCGCACGACCGATCTTGTTCGAACTTGTCGGGAAGGCCCTTGATCACTTCCGTGAGGGCGTTGAATACACCCTCTCTCTTCCCGCGTTCTCCATCCGACTACGGTTAGCCTGTTTGTGGCCGATCCTTATTGGGTTACAAACCGTATTGCTGCTTGTAGACAACGATCACTGGCTGGATCCGGCAAAAGTCTCAAAGATACGACGCGGTGACGTATACCGAATCATTGCATTGTCATTGCCGTTAGTGCCAACTGACAAGTTGATACGTATCTGGACTGAGCGACTGCTGGCAAAAATTGAAGCCCGCATTCAGGTTTAACCAGTTCCGTATTGGTAAGTCGCGTTCGAACTACTCCATCCCTGCTGATTACCCTCTCAAGCACACCTTCCAGGAGTGGGTGACCTGCATCACCACATGATGTCGGAAGAAAGATAAGCCGCCAGGCCAGCGGCGAAAATAGAGAATACTTGATCGGACACCAATAGAAATCTGTTGTTTCCTTGAGAGAATGGCCTCACTCTCTCTCAGTAGTTGTACTTCAAAAAACTTTCTCACCATCCAAGCAGCCAAACCATCAGAGCTTTACCATAGCTAGACTATTATCCAGGAGAGTAAATATGTCTGGAAAATCGCCAACGATTCGCTCTTTCAACGCGCAGAGAGTTCAATATCAAACCGACCGATCCTTTGACGACGTGTTGTCGTCCCTGCGCAAGCATGTAGGGCATACGACAATCAGCGAAGTAAATCAGCAGAGCGCTGGCGGCGCCACGCGAGAGGAGTTCGAAAAACGAGTCGAAGCGCTTGCAGGCGACAGTGGATTCATGCTCTTCCTGGAAGTGAATCACGGTGATTGGCTGCCGACCTTCGGTATCAATCGGAAAGCCATTCGGTGGATATTCGGCAACCCGGTCATCGCTTATACGATGATCCGTCATGACATCACGGCTGGACTCTTCGCTCCCGTCGAACTGCTGTTATATGAGAACGAATCGGGAGCGGGGTCCACGATCCTATATGACCTGCCTTCATCTCTCATTGTCCTGAATGAAAATCCGCCGTTATTAGAGGCTGCGAAGGCGCTTGATCAAAAACTCGCAGACCTGATGGCGCAAGTTACATAGACGAGACTAGACGCACTTCGCTGCCATGGCAATCAGATCGGTGTATATGCCAAACATTCTGAAAGTGATTGAGTTTTATGATGCCTATAACTACTATCGTCCCAGTTTCTGAGATGACGAAATCTAAGTCCGCTGAACCAGTTCCTCTTCCACGTGGATGCACCTTTACTGAATCCGACTGGAGAGCCCTGGCGCCATTCTGGTATCCGGTGGCATTCTCACACGAAGTTACCAATAAACCTTATGCCGCGACCCTGCTCGATGAACGCGTGGTCGTCTATCGGCTCTCTGATGGTTCGCTGGTTGCGGCAAGGGACATCTGCTATCACCGCGGGGTGCCTCTCAGCATGGGACGTGTCGAAGGCGACGAGATCATCTGTAAATATCATGGCTTGCGCTACGACCGAAACGGTCGCTGCACCTGTATACCTGCTCATCCCAACGGGAGCATTTCTCCGAAGCTGCGGTTAGATGTTTATGCCGTAACAGAACGCTACGGGCTCGTATGGGTCCGCTTAGTCGATGACGGCCCTCGCCCTCTACCGGCGATGGATGAGTGGGACTCCCCTGACTACCTGAAGGTGCTGCCTGACAGCCTGACGATTGATGCCGCTGCAGGCCGGCAGATCGAAGGGTTCTTAGATGTGAGTCACTTTGCGTTCGTTCACACCGAAAGCTTTGGGGAGCCCGACAATCCCGTTGTCCCCGATTACCCCGTCACAAAAACAGCTACCGGATTCACCGCTGACTACGTGAGCACTGTCAGCAACTACTCGCACGAGTACAAGCATCTCAACCCGCCGGGATTTCTTTGGCGCAGACACTTCGAGGTGTACCTGCCTTTCACCGCGAAGCTGACGGTGTTCTTTCCCGAGCAGGGACAACTTCATATTCTGAACGCGGCGTCGCCAATCTCCGCGAGAAAGACCAGGATCTTTGTACCCATCTGTCGCAACTTCGACAAAGACGCGCCGATCCAAGCTACGCTCGATTTCAATCACCAGGTGTTTGCGGAGGACATCGCGATCGTAGAACAGCAGTTCCCCGAGGATTTGCCAATCGATCTTCATGCCGAAGCGCATTTCCCGGCAGACAGGAGTTCCATTGCCTTTAGAAGGGGACTGGCGGAGTTGGGACTAGGACGAAACTACACCGCCTGAGTGCTTCGAACAGAAAGCTGTTCGTGGCTTTCCGGCATATAACACGGCCAAGATGTGCTTATTCCCGAGAGCTTGAAAAGAACTTCACCGCGACGCAGATTCCGCAAATAGGAGCCAATTTTTAGATGTTTTGAATATCTTCTGTGGCCACGTGTTCTACATGGCCAGGAAGGTAAAACCAGATGAACTTAGACGATTTATTGACCGTCTCTACAGCGCGAAATCCTCAAAAAGTGGCCGTTGCGTTTGAAGATACCTGAGCTGCTTTTTCCCGGCTGCCTTACATTTTTGCCGACTGGAAAAAAAGTAGATCCTTCGCCGTGGCTCAGGATGACAACTCTCTGTTGAAAAATAAATCTTCCCTTTGCCGCTTATATGTCCATGCGGCCTGGGGCGGGCTGTCCTATCGTGGCTGCCAATGATTCAAAGAATGAGCCTAACGAGATGCCTCCGTTGACCACGGACCTGTGCCAGTCTATGGATGTGCGCAGAGAGCACAAGATGAGCAATGATCCTCTGAGTCATCTTCAGGGAGTGACAACTGATATTGGCCCAAAGCCAGACCAGGCGGTCGCAGCTTCGAACGGCTTTTTACGGTAGTCGGCTAACTATGCGCTTCACCCGCGCAGTAAGATGACAAGGACGAGTTAGGTGATCTGAGGGCGGTTCCAGTTTCTTCTCTGAGGCTCGGCATCCAACTCTCGAACCCTGGTGGTGGTGCAGGACGCAAAAAATTGCGCGGAGATGCAACCATGATCGAATCTTCTGATTTTCGGGTGACGAGAATGTCACTCAACCATGGAGGCGGCCACATGCCCGTGCTCGGGTTTGGCACTCTGATTCCAGATCCGGCCGTGACGATAAGTGCTACCAGAGACGCGCTGGAAGCCGGATTTCGACACTTCGATTGTGCGGAGCGATACCGGAACGAGCGCGAGGTGGGCGAGGCGTTGCAAGCAGGACTTGCCGCTGAAGGAATCACGCGCGAAGACATCTTCGTTACCACAAAGTTGTGGAACTCCAACCATCGACCTGAGCGCGTCGAACCCGCTTTCCAGGCGAGTCTGGACAGACTCAGGCTCGACTATCTGGATCTCTATCTCATTCACACTCCGTTTGCGTTTCAGCCAGGGGACGAGCAGGACCCGCGCGATCAAAATGGCAACGTCCTTTACGACAAAGGCGTGACTCTGCTCGACACCTGGAGAGCAATGGAGAGTCTTGTAGACCATGGCAAATGCCGGGCTATTGGACTGTCTGATATCACCCTGGACGGACTGTTGCCCATCTACGAATCGGCGAGAATCAAGCCATCCGTGGTCCAGGTCGAGTCACACCCGTATCTGCCGGAAACGGAGCTTCTCGCGTTCTGCAAGGAGAAGGGGATTGTGCTTTTGGCCTTTGCGCCATTGGGTCACGGAATGAGGCCGGGGCCACTCGAAGATCCCGTCATTTCATCCATCGCCGCGCGAGTGAGAAAGACGCCGGCACAGGTGCTGCTGGCATGGGCTGTGCAGCGCGGCACAGCCTTGCTTACCACGCCCAGGACTGCGGCTCGCGCGAAAGAGAATTTCAACATTTCCGCCCTTCCGGAAGACGCGTTCCACGCGATCAACCTCATTGAGACCAGACAGAGGCTCAACCAGGTGGTGACAACCGGCGTCCCGGGTTTTATTCCACCAGTTAAATCAACATGAAAGCCAAACAGTCACTGGAGCAGTCCATGCAAGAGGAACAAATACGTGAAGCCCTGAATATGCACTGGCACGCATCGGCAATCGGCGATGCAAACGCGGAGCATGATATTTACGACGACAATGTCATTTGTGATTATCCTCAGTCCGGCGAACGAATCCTCGGGCGAAGCAATTTGCAGGCCTTGCGGAGTCATCATCCCGGCAAGCCGTCGGGTTTCAACGTCAAGCGAATTCTCGGAAAAGATGATCTTTGGATCACGGAATACACAATCATCTACCAGGGACGGCAAGCGTACACAGTGAGCATCATGGAGTTCCGCAGTGGCAAGGTCGTGCACGAGACACAGTATTTTGCGGAACCCTTCGAGGCTCCGGCTTGGCGGAGCCAATGGGTTCAGCAGATCGCGTAACGCCCATGCAGTCCAGCACCCCCTCAGATGATCCGGCAGCAGAAGGGGATTCAGGACACATCATTTCCAGTCGATCGCCTGGGTTGCGCCCGTCTCCGATGCTTTCATGACGGCATCGATGAACTGGTGCATTTGTACGGCCTCGCTAAAGCCCGGAACCTGGTATGTCCTGCTGGTCGTATCTGTTGTAAACGCTGCATACAGGTGGAGCAGATCTTGAACGCTGGCGTCAAGGGAAGAGGATGCAGGCAACTTGTACGCAGCGGGAACCGGTAAGGTTTCCCATCGCCTTCCGCTCCCACGCGCACCTTCAATTCGATTGTCAGCCACATTTCCGAACGATTTTGTGTTCGAAATTTTCAGGTCGCCGTCGGTCCCGGTGAGATCGATCTGCAAACCCGCGTTGTTCAGTTTTCCTGCCTCGATCTGTACGGAGTAGAGTGCATCGTTCGAGAGTCTGCCCTGTGCCATAACCTCATCCGGCGTCTCATTAGGAAAAATTTCTCCTGTCCTGCTCAAAGTAAGAGTTGGAAACTGCGTCGCGACGATCGCGTTCACGGCATTCGGTTGTCCGACGAGGTGGAAAAGCAGATCGAAGAAGTGGCCTCCGTAGATGGAGAGCAAATGCGAGAAGTTTGCAGCGGGAAGCGTCCACTCCAGCGACGGAGGCCGTATTGGTCCGAAGTACTCGATGCTAACGTGCATTCTGACAGAGCGAAGATTTCCTATGTAGCCTTGTGCAAGCAGGTCTCGAACATAACGCGCGCTTGGCCCCATTCGGCGCTGAAGACCCACTAAGTGCCTTACCTTAGAGCCTGTTATGTCTTTTGGACCACAGTAGTGACTTTGCATAGCGTGGATTGTCTTCGATGCTGTTGAGGTGGGCGAGGTTGATCGGCGGTCGTATCTGACGGACGTGAGTGACGAGGAGTGGGAATTTGTGCTGCCGT
>JAATFH010000345.1 GCA_015655315.1 Terriglobales bacterium | reverse complement strand
TCCTAGCAATGTCCGGCCTGCCGTCGCCGTCGAAGTCGGCGGGAGCGGGTTGAATCAGTCCTGCCAGTCCGGCAACGTAGTTTACCGGGTTGCCAAAGCTTCCCTTACCCAGCCCCGGATAGACGGCGGTGTAACCGATGCCATAAGAAATAACGTCCATGATTCCGTCACCGGTAACGTCGGCGAAGCCGAGAAAATTCGGATACCCGAGAGCCGTGATCGGCGCAGGGGCTTCCTTGAAGCTTCCATCGCCGTTGCCGAGAGCGAAATAGAGAGTCTGGTCCGAGCAATTGCTGAACAGAACGTCGAGCTTGCCGTCGCCGTCGATGTCCTGCAAGGTGATTCCGCCTACGAGACCACCATTACCATCGACAGGAGCGATCGCGCCCGAATCCGGAATATCGACGGTGGGATTCGAAAACGTGCCATTTCCTTTGCCCAGCAGTACATCGACCCATAGTTCGCCATTGGAATGCTTCGGATCATCGTTGAAGCCGCCAATCATGTAAGCGATATCGAGGTTGCCATCCTGGTTGAGGTCGGCAACTGCAATCTGGCCCGGCTGCGTGGTCGCAAAAGCATTCAGAAGTGAGTACTGCTCCGGTAGCGCAGCGCCGAAGGTGCCGTCGCCCTTGCCCGGCAAAACAAGCAGCTCAAAAGCCGTCTCTGGATGATCTGTGCTGGAATAGCCGTAAACCGTAAGGAAGGCCGCCATGTCCACGGTGCCGTCGCCGTTGAAATCGCCAAAAGCGATCCCGCCTCCAGTACCGAAGGTGCTGCCGCTGTTGAAGTTGAGCGGCTGTATAACAACGCTACCGAAGGTGCCGTCTTTCTGATTCGGAAAGATCAGGATGGCGGACGTATATACATCGAGTGCGGCAATTTCCGGATAACCGTCTCCGTTCAGGTCAACCGGTGTGGCGAATTGAATAAACCGGGAGCCGGTCGCCGACTTATTCACCGAGCTAACCTGAATGCTGCTCAATTTGCCCTTTCCGGGATTGAGCAGGACATTCAACGTGCCGTCCATCTGAACGTTGACCACGTCCGCCAGGCCGTCTTTATTCACGTCCGTGGAGAGGGCTACCAATGTATTGCCCGGATCATTCGGGGAGACGCCCGAGACAAAGGCATCGGCCTGCTGAAATCCGGGAAAGTTGACCGTCAAGCTGCTATCGGCGCCGACGGGTATCACCGCCTGAGGTCGCAACTTCGTCCCGGATTGAACTCCATTTGCCAGAGCGGAGAGTAAACGCTGGCGCCGGATCTGCAGACGCTGATCCCGCTGGTTCGCAGTGGGATTCGCAGAAACTACAGCCCGGGCAGAAGGAAACCCATTTTTTTGCTTGGGATTCACCGAAGGATGTGAAGATGCCGGATGTGGAATCTGTTGAGCGGCCGACGATGTCTTAGCGTCAATCGATAGGGGAACGGCACTCGCCCTCAGGGGATGTACGAATATAGTGAGGAGAGCAATTGCCGTCGAGACCTTCAGGCAGCGGATGAGTCGCTTCATTTACGTCCTTTCCAGATGTCGGAGTCGCGGATAGGACGAGAAGACAGCTTTGCGATTCTCATCTCCGTACATGAAAACCGGAGAATGAGTTGCGGAGTTTGTATTTCTTCTCGTCGGTGTGGAGGGCATATTAGCCAATGCCGGTAGCAGCTTCAATGCTCAGAACCTGACGGTTTCATCCTGAATTTATCTGTACGCAACCACATATATATCAATAGTTTAGATTGCCTGTTCCTGCACGCCGCCACCGAGACGGAAGAGAGCGATGGCATCCCGAACCCGGCATTTTAGGGTTTCGCTGCCGCAAAGCACGTGCTAAGTTTTAATATGTGGTCGGGCAACATCTCGTTTTCGCCGTTTACGTTTGATACTGAATCGGGCGTCCTGATGCGAAATGGCCGCCACCTTCCTACGCCCCGGCAAACCTCCCTGCTGCTGGGTATCCTGATCGAACGAGCCGGTAAAGTTGTAACCCGGGAAGAGATTGAAAGCCTCTTGTGGCCGGAGGAGAATTGCAGCGACCACCAGCTTGCCATCAATCGAGCCATCAATAATCTGCGCATGGTCCTGCGTGACAACTCGCAGAAATCGAGATACATCAAGACCTTCCCGAAGCTCGGATACAGCTTCATTGCACCTGTAACACAGGTGGCGGCCGATATACAGACGGAGCGGCCATCGTCTGTCGTCGTACCCGCAACAGACGCAGCGTCGCTGCCTCCTCTTCTGGAGGCCGAGAACAGTTCTCGACTAGCTGCCGAGACTGCAGAATCAGAGATATCCCTCTCCATCGACATAGCTCACCAACCGCCGCAGGCTTTTCTCGGTCAAAGACGTTTTTTTCGAACTACGGCATCCAGGGTATGGTGGCGAGTGGGCCTGGCTTCAGGCGTGGTCCTGCTGCTTCTATGCTCGACATTGCTGATGCTCTTGACCCGTCGTAAGCCCGTCCTCGACGCAATTTCCCTGGGAGTTGTTCCGTTCGAGGAACAGGGGGACGTAGCGGACGGACTCGGCGAGAGCTTCCGCATGGATCTCGTGGACACCTTGTCGCAGTTACCCAACGTACAGTTACGTGCGTCTCATTCGCTTGAAAACATCGAGCACAATGAGGCGAGCATCCGGGCATTCTCCAACCGTATGCACCTGGACTTGTTGTTGATGGGAAAGTTCACGGAGCGGAGCAACGACTGCACCCTGCAACTGGAACTGGTGCGGGGAAGCGACGCCGTGCACGTGGCCTCTTTCCAATACTCTGGATCGAAAAACGAACTGGCCATTATCCGCGACAAGGTACAGCGCGATATTTTTTCGAATCTGGCCGTAACCCGCAGGTCCATCCAGGCCGCACACGGCAGTACGGAGAACTCTGAAGCCTACGGCACCTATCTGCATGCGCGTGAAATGGCCTACCGCCGGACGGTGGAATCCCTGTCAACGGCGGTAAAGCAGTATGCTTCCGCTATCCGCTACGATCCGGACTTTGCGCGCGCTTATGCCGGAATGGCGACCGCCTACCTGGCGGACTACGGTTTCACCGATTCACTAGAGGACCTGCGCAAAGCTCAGGCGTCTGCCGAAAAAGCCCTCCAGATAGACCCCGATCTGGCGGAAGCGCACGCTGTTCTAGGCATCAATGCCTTTCGCCAGGACTGGAATTTTGCCCGGGGAGAAGAAGAACTGCGTCATGCGCTGGAACTTGAGCCGCACCAGGCTGCCTATCACGCATGGCTGGCCCAGCTACTCGTAATTGAAGGCCGCTTCGATGAAAGCCTCCACGAAATTGACCTTGCCCATGCCGACGACCCACTCTGGCCGCAGATATATAACATCGAGGTTGGGGTAGCAGCAGAAGCTCGAAATTTTCCCAGAGCAATTGAAGCGGCCCAGAAATCGATCGATTTGTCCCCGGCTTCGTCCTATTCGCGCGATCGTCTCGCCTGGTGTTTTTTTGAGGCAAAGCGATATGAGGAGGCGATTGCCCAGTGGCGTCTTATGGCGACAATGGATAAAGACGACGAGCGGATCGCGCTGGAAGACCGGGGTCTGGCAGCCTTCCGGCAAGGAGGCGTCGCAGCTTACGCCAAAACCAGGCTCGATGCGATCACGCATGGCATGACTCCCGCCATGCGCCGCCATCCCAATGACTTTATCCCTGCCGAGTGGTACGCGTTTTTGCACGACAGCGATCACGCCCTTGTCGAATTAGACACAATTGTTGCGCGTCATGATGCCGGGTCGCTCGACCTGTCTATCAATACGATGTTCGACAACCTGCATCACGATCCACGCTTTCTAGCCCTTCTGGCGCGAGTGGGACTCAAACTGCCGAACAGGAATCAGCAGGGGAGTCTTCAGGCTTCGTTACAGTAACGCCTTAAGCAGGATTTGGCTCTTTATCTGCGAGCGGTAAATTGATCGCCATTCGGCATGTTCTGGTGACAGACGAGGCAGGACTGTTTTCCTGATCCGGGAAGGGATGAAACAAGGGCGTACGTCAGCCCATGAGTGGTCCAGCTGATAATAGTGAAATTCGAACGCTTATTGTAGTGAAAGACTAATTTCCCGGAATGGACCTCGTCTCCACCTTCGGCTATCGCAGAATTGCTCGAAGCGACCAAAAGACTGATTTTCTGCTGCTGCATTTGATAAGCGACCAAGGCAGTGGCTCCTCCCTTGTAGTTCACCAGGCGTCCGCCAACAAGTTTGTAAGCGGCTTCCTGGCCGGATGAATCACCCGACTCAGGCAGACGGAACGCAAAGGGAACTCTACCGGCGAACCACTTGGTTACGACACCCGGCGAATCCGATTGAACCTCCAAAGGTAAGCTTCCATCGAGAAAAGCGCGGTGCGCCTCAACTGCCTCCGCAAGATATTCATTCGTACGCGCGTGCCTTAGTATCACTGTCGTGGACAGGTATCCCACGACAAGGAGAACTGCCGCGATTGCAGCAATTTGCCAGATGTGGACGCGCTGACCGGCAAACCGGACCGGCCACGACATTTTCCTCTCGCTACGTCTTTGGTGGTCTGCTGGTCCGGAACCGGTCTCCTCAATCGCCTGTCTCACCCGATGGCGAAGACTCTCCGGGGCGGTATAAAGCGGTTTTGCTCGATGCAGGAGCGAAGAAAGTTCCTCTTCGGCCTGAAGCTCCTGCCGGCACACTGAACATTGCCCTAAATGGCGGCGAAATTCTTCAAGTCCTTGACCTTGAAGTTCTCCATCCATATAGAGCTGAATATGCGCGACGCAATCATCGCAGCCCGTCATTTCGCACCCCTCGCGGCTGAATCATCAGGTATCTTTATTGTCGCAGATAGTAACATCAGAATTCTCTTGCGCCTTCCCGACGGTGACGTTACCGTTCCCGTGGACAATTCAGGATACTAGCAATTGCTTGAGACGAGAACTTTCCTGATCCCTTAAGCAAAAGATTTTCGCTGAAATTGACACGCAGCTTCTGGGCCTTCTCCTATAAGAGTCCTTCCCACAACCTACCGGCATAGATCTCGCCAGTTTTTTGGCAGGATCAACAAAAGGGTCGAAACTTATCTATCTTCTTCCCTTTTCTGGATGCAAAAAAATTCTGCGTCCCCAACACGCCACCGAAAGTAAAGATCAGATTCTTATCCATCTAACATGATTTTTGCCCAGATGAAATCGAGCTCTGTCATGCACAACCCGATATTTTTAAAGATCATTCCCATCTCGAAGGGAGCAGTCTATCATCGTTGAACTTGTTAAATGTCAGCGCAACTCTTCAGTAACCGAGCGAATGGCCCACGTTTCCGTTTGTCTGGCCAGCGCATCATCGGACAATATAAGTTCTTTCCCTCTCCGAGGATATGCAGCACTTCCCGTCATTGTCGTTCTTGACTGCCACGAATTGCTCATGGCTTGCCAACTCGGCTGACATTGCATCGCCAACCGAATGAGCTTTTACACGCAAGCTTCCAGATGGTCGCCATTTTCATCATGAAACTACCTCATAATCAAGCCCATCTGTTCTACACAAAACTACTGCGGAGTCGTTTGCATACGAATATGCAGACAGCAATTTTTCCCTGTAAGACGTCGGCATTCCGTCGCACCCGGACGAGAAATCGACATAGATGCTTCCTTTCAGAGTCAGGTTTTTGTACCGTCACGATCTCTCATCATCTGGACCTGGACTGTCGGAATTGAACTACGTCTGTGTCGATATATCGACGTCTCTCCTTAACACTGATTCTTCCATCTACAATTCCTCGTACGCTAAGTACTTTCAGATCAGCGCTGTTGCTTAATCTGCCGTATGGTTTGCCGCTTGGCACTACGCGTGCTCGCATGCTGCAATGTGGGCAATAACCAAGGGGATAGGAGGGGAAGATTACCCATGCGTTCAGATCTGGTCTTCAAATCAATGAGCTATGTTTCAAATCGCTACTTACTTACAAGACTTGTTGCAAAGGCAACACGAAAGCTGCATAGACCCAATACCCGCATTGAAGAGACTACCAATGACGTTCTCGAACGCTTCGGCCGCCAAAACCCAATGGACACAACGGTCTCGGTGCCGGATGACGTAACTGTGCTGCGCAATGTCGCCTAGCAACAGTATCTTCACGTCCAAGGCAGGATGAAGTGTGTGTGTCAGCGCTTAGTCTCGACAAGCAGGCTAGAGTAGTCACGCTGGCGACTAGAGCCTGTTATGTCTTTTGGACCACAGTAGTGACTTTGCATAGCGTGGATTGTCTTCGATGCTGTTGAGGTGGGCGAGGTTGATCGGCGGTCGTATCTGACGGACGTGAGTGACGAGGAGTGGGAATTTGTGCTGCCG
>JAATFH010000241.1 GCA_015655315.1 Terriglobales bacterium | reverse complement strand
GCCTTTGAAGAACGCGCCGTCCTCAATCGAAATACGCTGGGCGACGACATCGCCGGAGAGCGAGCCCTCGCTGCGAATGTCGACACGATCGCTGGCGTTCACGTTACCCTTCACTTTGCCGAGAACGACAATCTCACGAGCTGAGATATTCGCTGTGACCTGTCCGTTGCGGCCTACTGTGACACGATTGCCGGGCAGATTGATCGAACCCTCCACCTTGCCATCGATATAAAGCGACTCGGAACCGGTGACCTCGCCCTTGATGATCAGGCTCTTGCCAATGGTCGCCTGGTCAGCTGAAGCGGGTTGAGCCGTTGCCGGGGCGGCGCTGCTACGCGCGCTGGGTTCAAAGGCGGGGGTTGCTGGGGCGGCCGGTCGCACTGGCTCGCTGGGGGTTGGCGAAGAGTTTCCGGTCTGGTTTGGTTTCCACATCTGCTTGGCGTTTCCTTTCTTCTCCTCAATTATCACTTCGGCAGGAAACTGCGGGAATCCCTCGCCCGCTCATCGCTTCTTTCTCTGCCGAAATGTCGAACCTGGTCCCATTCGACGGGTTCTTGCACCTTCGAATCCGCGCAGTCAGGGCTGCTGTCTGCATCTTAAACACGGATGCTTGAAAATTGCACCCCATTCGCAAATCTTTTCTGCGGAGGTGTGGCTTGATATGGTTCAAAGAGGGACGCTTTTCCCCTGACTCCGATTATGACTGACCGTGAACTGATTCGCCATATCGAGCGTTCTGCCGGTCAGCGGGCCGGCTATAAGCAGCTGGTGCGGGAATTTGGCCTGGGCGGCGGACGCGAGCGCCGCCTGCTGCTGGAGCACCTGGCAAGGCTGGCCGCGCGCGGGGCGCTGGTCAAGCTGGACCGCGATCACTGGGGAATCCCGCGAGCCGTTGCCACGCGCGACAACCTGGTAGCGGGACGGCTCGACCTGCATCGGGATGGCTTCGGCTTCGTCCGGCCCTCCGACCGGGCAAAAAGCGGCGATGACGACATTTTCATTCCTCCGAATGAGATGAATGGCGCCATGCAGGGCGACCAGGTGCTGGTGGAGCTGGCTCCGCCGCGTGCCGATGGCCGCAGGCTGGGGCGCATTGCGCGCGTGTTGACGCGCAAGAACCCGACCGTGGTTGGCACCTTCCACTATGCGCGCAGCGAGAGCGCACAGGGGCACACGGTCGCTCCGTTCGACGAGCGCATGACGCAGCCGATCCTGATTCCTTTTGGACAGGAGTTGCCTTCGCCAGAGTCGGTGAAAAGCAGTCCGCACCGGGTTTTGGGCGAAGAGGCGAAGCGGAAAAATTTCGACGATCTGGAAGGCCTGGTCGTCGATGTCGAGATCACAGATTGGCCTACCCCAACGCGGGCAGCGCGCGGACGCGTCATTGAAGTGCTGGGCGATGAAGACGCTTTCGGGGTCGATGTCGAGATCGTCATTCGCAAGCATCATCTGCCGCATATCTTTCCCGACAATGTGCTCGCAGAAGCCAGGGAAGTCGCTTTTCTCGATCCGGAGGTCATCGCGGAACGGCGGGACTTCCGCGATCTGCCGATTGTGACCATCGATGGCGAGACGGCTCGCGACTTTGACGATGCCGTTCTGGTGCGGGAGAACGGAGACGGAACATTTGATCTGCAGGTGCACATTGCTGACGTGGCGCAATATGTGACTCCCGGCACGGCGCTCGATCTTGAGGCGCGGCTGCGCGGCAATTCGGTTTACTTTCCTGACCGCGCCATTCCCATGCTGCCGCAGGAACTTTCGACGAATATCTGCAGTCTGCGGCCGGATGAAGACCGGCTGGTGCTCTCGTGCCTGGTGCAGATTGACGCGCAAGGCGATGTGCTTGGCTACGAGGTCACGGAAGGGGTCATCCGGTCGGCGCGGCGCATGACTTATACGCAGGTGCATGCGATTCTCGATGGCGATGAGGCCGTCAGGAGCGAGTTTACGGAATTCGTTCCGGAGTTCGAGCGGATGCAGCGCCTGGCGCTGATCCTGAACAAGAAGCGCGAACGGCGCGGCTCGATCGACTTCGATCTGCCGGAGCCGATCATCGAGTTCGACGAATTCGGCGCGATGAAGAGCGTCACCCGCTCGGAGCGCAACTGGGCGCATCGGTTGATTGAGGAGTTCATGCTCGCCGCAAACGAAAGTGTCGCTTCGTGGATTGAAAATCTCGGTGTGGATTCGATCTATCGCATCCATGAAAAACCGGAGCCGCGACGCGTCGTCGAATTTGAAGAGACGGCGGCGACATTCGGATATTCGCTGGGCATCGGCAACCTGCCGGTGCGGAAATTCCAGATGAAGTCGGAACGCCGTGAGCAGCGCGGGCAAGGCCGCTCCGCGCGTCAGCATGAGGTGCCGGAAAATATTGCCATCACACCGCGGATGTATCAGCGGTTGACCGCCAAAATCGCAGGCAAGCCGGAGGAGCGCATTCTTTCTTACCTGATGCTGCGGTCGCTCAAGCAGGCGCGTTACAGCGAGAAGAACGAGGGCCATTTCGCGCTGGCTGCGCCTTGCTACACGCACTTTACTTCGCCCATTCGAAGGTATCCGGACCTGATTGTGCATCGCATCGCCAAGGCGCTGCTGGCAGCGGGTGTCAGCGGCGAAGGCGCTCTGCTGCCCGGCGAGCCGCATGCTGTCCGCAGCTCGCCCTGGGGGGAGGCGAAGCCCGGGCACGATCACGCTGAGGGGGAATCGCCGATACCGGAACCGGAGCTGGCAGCCATTGCGCAGGAATCGAGCGAGAACGAGCGCCGCGCCTCCGACGCCGAGCGAGAGCTGGTCGAATGGAAGAAGGCCAAGTTCATGCGCGACCGCGTGGGTGAAGACTTCGGCGCGATGATTCTCAGCGCGACCAAATACGGCCTTTTTGTTGAGCTGGACGATCTGTTTGTCGAAGGACTGGTGCCGATCCAGAGCCTCGGCCAGCTTGACGGCGACTACTACACGTATCGCGAAAATACGCGGCAGATCATTGGCGAGCACTGGGGGCACAAGTTTACTTTTGGCCAGCGCGTGCGGGTTGTGCTCGACCGCGTGGATGCGGTGGAGCGGCGGTTGCAGTTTTCCATCCTCGAAACCGGCGCGGACGAAAAGCCGCTCCCACCTTCGCGTGGAAAGAAAGTCCCTGCTTTTGCCAAAAATATAAGCAAGCCGCACAAACCGAAGAAAGGCAAACGCAGCATGCAGCAGCAGGGCAAACCGAAGAAATTCGCGGGCAAGAAAAAGCGGCGTAAGTAAAGAGGTGCAAGCCTGGATCAACGTGATTGGCCGGAAAGATACGACGCGATCAGCTCTGCTACACGGACGAGGGGAGTCGCTCCGGTATCGAGAATTTCACACCTTCTCTGAATCGCTTCTTCATGGAGATACCGCGCCCAGCCTTCCATGCTTTCGTTGGCCAGCTCCGGCTGCCCGCGGTCATGGGTAAGCCTCGATGTCCGAATCGCGTCGCTGCACTCGACCAGAAGAACGCGGGCGTTCGTCACGTTCTGAGCTGCCAGAGCTTCTTCGATGAAGGCGATTCGCATCTGTCCTTCGAAGAGAACCGACCGTCCGGATTTCACGATGGGAACAATCCTTTCGATCCACTGCAACGTCATGGCTCGCTGCCACGCCCCGCCGGGCTGATGACTGGCTCCGAAAGTAGCCATCACTTCTGGAGATGGAACGCCGATGGAATCGAAGAAGAAAACTTCACACGAATCATGCGCTTTCTGAACGGCGCGGGCTAACGTTGTTTTGCCGACCCCGGAGGCGCCGGTGAGAATGACGAGCGATCCTGGCATGGCCGAATTTTAATTGCGGCGCTCCTCATCTAGAAAAGACATGGAACGCCTCGGCTGCTTACAATGAGAAAGAAAGGTAATCTCGAATCAATGGCACACATGGTGTTTTGTTCGCGCTACAAGCAGGAACTGGAGGGGCTGGATGAGGCTCCCTTTGACAGCGATTTTGGGCACAAGATTTATCACAACGTCTCCAAGAAGGCCTGGACGGAATGGCTGGAGCACCAGAAGATGCTGCTGAATGAATACCGCCTGCAGCCCTGGACCCCGCAGGCGCAGGAATTCCTCGTCGAGCAGATGGACCGCTACTTCTTCGGCGAAGGATCGGAGCTGCCCAAGGAATACGTTCCGCCCTCCAGCCATTAGCTCAAAGAGCCATTCATTTATGACCGATAAGAAAGCTGTTTCGACGAAGAGCGCGCCGGCTGCCATTGGGCCGTATTCGCAGGCCGTGCGTGTGGGTGATTTCCTCTATACTTCGGGCCAGGTCGGGCTCGACCCTTCAACGGGTGCCCTGGTCGAGGGTG
>JAATFH010000227.1 GCA_015655315.1 Terriglobales bacterium | reverse complement strand
TTGTTGCGCAAGTGTTTGAGTATTCGAGCGTCCACGCTGTTCGCGTCGTGTTTCAGCAATCTGCTGCGGAGTGTAGGGCCTGGGGTCAAAACCCTCATGTGCCAGTGTCACTACATCCCCGTTGGTGGTTAGTACTGATAATTGCAATTGAGCGTGGCGGTCAAAGAGAAACTCGCCGGTAGTCACCGTCTCCGCATCACTGACAGGAAGGGTCGTCAGCGTACTGTGTCCGGAAAGGGCGCTCTTCCCGTGGAGGATCAACAGTTTTCCTCCGGAAACTACAGCCGTGTCGGGAATCAGGTCGCTATCGAGATTGGCGACGCTCATCGCAGTCGCCGCCGCTGGCAATGCGTAGGTGGCGCGAGTTGCCAATTGATTCGCGCTATAGCTGACAACGGACAACCGGCCAGTTTGATTTACCTGATAACCGGCGACAATCGCTTCTCCCAGCAACGGGGCGCCGGGCCGATATGCAGCAAGCGCGGTGATACCACCGCCCAGGGATGTGATGATGGGTTTTGAGAAGTTACCTTTCCCATCGCCAAATGCCACACTCAACTGTTTACTGCCACGGGTTGCATAAACCAGATCCTGATGTCCATCTCCGTTCACGTCAGCCGACACCATCAGGCTGGGTTGCGTAGTAAGGGAAACCGGCTTTGAACTTTGCAGATACGGATCGGAATATTGGTGCCGTCCCGCGGCCAGCCAACTCTCATAGCTCTGTGGCGCGTGAGCATCGAGGTTGCCGCGCAGCAAAGTAAGAGATCCGCCTTTTTGCAGCCCGTAGCCAATGACCAGGTCGCGAATTCCGTCTTCATCGAAATCGCCGGCGACCATGGATAAAGGGTGCCGTGTTTCCCCTGAGAACTGGAGATGTAGGGTGCGGCGCTGCTGCGGCTGTTCCTGTGGCGTTGTTCGTTGTGCAACGGCAAAATTTTGATCCAGCGCCAGCCATATAAGGGCGACAATCAAAATCCCCAGGAACGGGATAACTGCCGGTTCGCGATAATCAGCCTTTGTCTTTTTCGTCATCACCAATCTCCGATTCCTACCAGCTAGCGGTTTGCCGAAACAAGCAGAAATCTGGCCCACAAATGAGGAACGGCGGCGGGAAGATGGATCAGGGATACGTGAATACTATAGGCCAAGAAGCGCAAACCCACTTCCTGCTTACGGGAACATGGTGTTTGCATTGCGATGTGCGCAGCAGCCAGAGAAAGTGTCGCCGAGCGCCAAAGGCTTGTCAACACAATTTCTCCTCATTGATTTGAGCATTTATAGTGCAGCCGCAATTGAATCAGAAATGAATCTTTGTGAACGCGCCATCAATTTGTCACATTTTGATGTGCCGTGAGCACGGCCTGTCCCGCAGCCGTTTTTCGCGGCGAGCCTCTCAAGGATGAAGATCAAGCAGGCAAATGGCTTCCCGTGGAATTGTCATTTCTCGCAAATCTTGAAAAGACCGACTCGTATTGCATCGTTTTGCCCACAGGACCGATCGGCACAAGGAAGAGAAGAACTGTGCCCATATCCGGATGTACGAATGTGTAAGAACCCTGCGGCAACCAGGGCGTAGTAGGACAAGTGAAGATTAGAGAGAACTGTTCGAGTTGCGCGTTCGAGCAATCGGTGAGCTGGGCCAATGTAAATTCATAACCGGCAGCTTCCGCGATACGAAAGTTGGCATTGTGGAAGGATGCAAAATCCTGGAACGAGAGCGTCTTCATCATGCTTGATACTTTCTATTTGAAAAGGGTGTCCATTCCATCTGCAGATACATAGGATCGCCGCCGACCTGCAGGAAGCCCATACGTTGATAGAAGCGCACTGCAGGGCTGCCATGCGCCACGTTGAGATGCAGGATGCAGCCGCGCGCCTCGCACTGCTGTAATAGAGTGCGCAGCAGATGGGTGCCGATACCCTGTTGTCTCTGCTCCTCGATGAGGGCGATGTCGATGAGCCGCATCGACTCTGCTTCCTGACTAGTAAGCAAGCGTCCAATGGGCACTTCTTCCCGGAGTACGATACGATTCACCGCATCGGGAAAGGCAGCTTCGTAGGATTTTTGTTGCGCGTTGAACTGCATGCGCAGAAACTGCTCCTGTTGCTCCCGGGGCCAGCCCCACGCGCTTACCTCCCGGTAGCGCGTATCCCTGTAAAGGCGGACGAGAAATGAAGTATCGTCCGCCGCTGCTTCTCGCAGGGTGATCGACTCTATGATCATGGACAAACCTGGATTATGATCGCGGCGGAAAAATGCCCTGCAGCGCGATGATGAAATTCATAGTCAGGTAGGGCGGCATGTTGTTGTGAGGCTGGTTGCCGCCTGCCAGGCCAATGGCTTGTCCATTCATGGGCGCGGTAGATGCAGAGGGCGGAGCATAGGCAGGTTGCTTACCTCTGCCGCCACCGCCAAAAATGGCATTGGTAGGCGCATCGGCATTACTGCTGGCGGCATTCGTCGCGGAGTGAGTATGCGAAGGGATTTCGGACAAAAGCAGAGTTACCGATGTTTCTCCACTTGTCTCTCCAATGGTGCGTGGAGTTAGTCCAGGGCCACTACCTTGATCCATGGGGGCGTATCCCTGTAGATTCGGCAATGCAAAAGTAGTTCTGCCGTCTCCTCCGTACTGTGTCCCAAGCAGCGAAAACAACGCGGTGTTCTGGCTGATCGGCAGGACCTGTCCATTGCATAATGCCCACCCTACAGGGGCGAAATTAAAGCCTACGACTCGGATTTCTCCAACGAATTGATCAGCCATGGTTCAACCTTTCGTGTCAGTTGCGAGATGGGAAAATGCCTTGCAGGGCGATACAGAAATTGAGCGTGAGATAGGGCGGCATGTTGTCATGCGGCTGGCTTCCGCCGGTAGTCGCTAACGCGGCGGGTGACATGGAGGCGTTCGAAGCTGAAGCGTAAGGGTTGTGCGTAGACGCTGCCCATGTGGCGTTTGTAGCGGCTGGAGATGCTGCTTCTGTTGTTACTCCGACTGCATTATGGTTGTGTTGCGGTATTTCAGAAAGAATGAGCGTATGAGCCGCCTCTCCTCCGATTGCGCCTTGACTGAATCCATCCCCGGTATGAATCGGCATACGTCCTTGCAGATTCGGTAGTTGAAAGGTTGTCTGGCCATTGCCTCCGTACATCGTTCCTAAAAGCGCAAACAATGCCTGATTCTGATTAATAGCAAGAGTCTGTCCATTGCAGAGAGCCCAGCCTTTAGGTGCATAACCAAAGCTAAAAGCTCGAATTTCCCCAAGATATGGTGTTCCCATAAGTCTCCTCTCCTTGGTTCCGGCGCGTCAGTTCTGACTCGGGTAAATACCGAACAGGGAAATAACAAAATTTATGGTTACAAAAGGCGGCATGTTGTCGTGCGGCAGCCCGCCGCCAATAAGACTTACAGCTGCAGGGGCCATGGTATGCGAAACAGCTTCGGTTGCATACTCCGCGAGAGTTGATGCTGCCCAGTAACTATCCTTAGGGCTGGAACCGGTACCTGCGGAAGAGTTTGCTGCCAGTGTGTGCGTATGTGCGGGAAGTTGACTCGTTATCAATGTCACCGCCTCTGAACCGGAAGCCTGTCCGATTACAAGTGGCGGGAGTGATTGGCCGGTTCCCTGGTGAAAGGGAATCCGCCCTCGGAGATCGGGAAGTGCGAACGTTGATACGCCATCTCCACCATAGGTTGTCCCAATTAAATTGAACAATACCTCATTGGATGCAATCGACAGCAATGAACCATCGCAAAATGCCCAACCTTGCGGGGCAAAACTAAAACCTACCATTCGAATTTCGCCAACATAAGGTTCAGACATTCAAAAGCCTCCAGGATCAAGATGTAATGGTTGTGACGAATCAGTGATCGAAGTGAGATAAATTTTGACCCGGCAAGTGTAGCCTCTAATCGTTAAAAGGTAAACAATCATTCAGGGATAAGTAGAGATACAAGCGTACTCTTTGCGCGGGCCGGTTAGCCAAAACATTTTGCCACATCGGGCAGAATATGAACAAGGCTGATTGTAAGAAAGCAAATAATGGAGCAGTAAGTGTGACAGATATTGCATGGCGGAATGACGAACTTAAATGCGTAGAAACTCATTGTGAGCGTCAATGGCTTTATCAGATCGGTGAGGAAGCGGTTGTCTATTCAGAAGCGCAGAACCGTTTCGCAGGTCTGAATGCCGGCGGTCTTCTCGCATTTCAGGCATTCGATTCGGGCGTGAGTCTCGGCGAACTGCAAGCATTTAGCAGTGCGGGGGTCTCTACGTGGACAAATCAAGCACTGGATGCAATCTACGGTTTGTCGCAAGGACGATTTCCGAAAGACAGCAGGCCCGATGCGCGTCACAGTGACGAGCGCGGAGATTGGCAGACGCTTGTCTCTCCGCAAAGTGCCAATATTGAAATTCTTGGAATCCCTATGCTCGTTGAACCGCTGCCCGAGGACTTCAGCGTCTTGGCGAACGATTGTTTTCTGAGTTGCCAAACTACGACCCAGCCTGCCCGGTTTCATATTCGAAGCGTACGCAGGGAGAGCCTGTGGACGGTTTCAATCAATGAACGAGAAGTTCTTTCCTCCGTGCGAGATGAACAAATTGGTCTGGGACTGCTGCATGCTGTGCGGTTCTTGATGTATGCCGAGGCGCAATATGACGTAGCCTTCCACGCGGCTATGGTTGCCGATACGCATCACGGCGTTATGCTCTGTGCTCCGCGCGAATCTGGTAAAAGCACGCTAGCGGCCCATCTTGCAGCACATGGATTCGTCTTTGTAACCGATGAACCAGCATTTCTGTGCCTGGACAAGGGGTCTATATCTCCGGTAGAAATGCCGATCAGTTTGAAGGAGGGTATCTGGAACACGCTGGTGAAAGAATGGCCGCAGTTAGCGAGCGCTCCAATTCACGTGCGCTCCGATGGACGGAGAATAAAGTTATTACATCCATCAAAGGACTGCGTTGCCCATACTCCACGACGACTTACGCATATCGTATTTCCGAGATACTCACAATCCGCTCCCGCATCCATCGAAGCGTTATTTCCACTCGCTGCGCTTGGATTTCTAAATGACGGAGGGACGTTACTCGGAAAGCGATCTAATAAAGACAAGTTTGAGAAGTTCTTACGATTTATTCTCATGACACCCGCTTTCGTCGCGCACTATGGAACTTTGCGGGAAGCTGAGCAGATGATTCGAGACATCCTGGTTTAGTTGCAGTTCAGTGTGCGAGGAGTCCGGTGATCCGTGTTTTATAACTGCGGCTCACAGGCACCTTCTGTCCATCCTGCATCAGCACAAAAGACTCGCCTTCGAGTGAATCTGTGCGGATTTCCCTAACGTATTGCAGATTGACGATCGCAGAGCGATGCACTCGGATGAACGATCTCGGATCGAGCCTGCTTTCGAAATTTGCCATGGTCTCTCGTAGCAAATGGTTCTCTCGCTCGGTGCAAATACGCACATAATTCTCCTCTGCGCCAATCCAGCGGATATCCGAGATAGGAAGGAAAAGAATGCGCCCACGCGACTTGAAAACGATGCGTGTCGTGTAAGGCTCATCGGCCTTCCTGGAGGGTTTTAGTCCCTCATTCTGCACTGCCAGGTGATCACGGACACGCTGCATGGCGTTAAGCAGTCGCTCCCGTGTAAACGGCTTCAGCAGGTAGTCGATAGCGTTGATCTCAAAAGCCCGCAGGGCATACTGATCGAAGGCGGTCGTAAAAATAATCCGCGGGGATGCCGTTGCGGGTTTGTTGGAAGTGAGCGCGGAAACTACATCGAACCCGTCCATTCCCGGCATTTGAATATCTAAAAGGATCAAGTCGGGTTCTGTGAGATGGGCCAGTTCGATCGTTTCCTGCGCGGTAGCTCCTTCGCCCACGATCTCGACATCTTTTTCATCTTCGAGCAGATGGCGCAACTTCTGTCGCGCGAGCACTTCGTCGTCAGCGATTATGGTCTGGATTGTCATAAGCATACTCCAGAGTCTTGTCCGTTTGACGGGTAGAGTATTGAAGGGGAAGCAGAAGAATCGCCTGAACTTCTCCATCGGCATATTCCTTCAATTCGAAACAATGCGCATTACCATAGTGCAGTTCCAGGCGAGCCTTTACGTTTGCCACACCGACGCGCTCTTTGGCCGTTTCTGCTTTGCTTCGCTGCGCCAACCCTTTGCCGGAATTGCGTACACAAATTCGCAACTGCCCTTCATGATTCTGTGCCTCGACACCGATAAATCCTTCTCCGACTGTCTTGGCGACACCATGGACGTATGCGTTTTCAACGATAGGCTGCAGAATCATGGTAGGTACCAGAGTATCCAGTACCTCAGGCTCAATGGCGACATAGTGATGCACCGTCCCGTGAAAGCGTGTCTTCTGAATGGACAGATAAAGCTGGATAAAATCCACTTCCTCGGTGAGTGGAATCATTTGCTGCTCTCCTCGGTCGAGGGTGATACGAAGCATGCTGCTCAATTGTTCCAGTACCTGATCGGCTGCTTCTATATCCGATCGCATCAGACTGGAGACGCTGTTCATGGTGTTGAATAAAAAGTGTGGGTTGAGCTGCATGCGTAATGCACGCAGTTGCGCTTGCGTCAGCTGCTGCGCGACGGCCGATTCGCGTTCGCGAAAGCTTTGGTAGCTGAGAATGACACGGAATAAGCAGAAGGTAACCCAGAAAATGACTAAATTATCGAGTAATTCGGAATCCAGAAAATACTGAAGCCTATGTAAATAGGTCCAGCCGTGCGATCCGATTGGTATCTTCGGCTGACAGGCAACCCAGATTGCCTCCTCCAATATGCTTACGAAGATACTAAGTGGAAAAAACCATAGCAGAGTAGATTTTGTCGTAGATCGTTCGATAAACGGGCGACCCTTCCACCAGAAAATCCAGCAAAAAATCCCCCATAGAAAGAAGTGAAGACACCAGGGAACGAGCAGAGTCCAGTAGCTCATGCGGTACCGCGTACTCCGGTAGGTCATGTACTCCTGAAACGCGAAGAGCACACCCAGCATCAGCCAAGCGGTAAGAAATACCACTGGGTGCAGGAACCATGGCCGCTCGGGTTTTATCTTTATCTCTGAACTGTTCAGTTTCTGCTCGCTTCCTTGTCTACTCGCTGTGAATCTTGTCCGGTAGCATACACCTCGCCCATAGGAAAGTATGCAAGGTTCATTTCGCTGCCATGAAGAAAAATATCCTCATGGGGATGCGCGGCCAGCCAGGTTTGCGCGGCTAATTCTGCCTTACTCTGTTGCTCTGCGGTCAGTGTAGTGCGCGCTACCTTTAAATCAGCCGCGACAAGCTTCTCTGCGTCCTGACCGCCCTGTTTTATCGCAATTGTGAACCATTGGTAAGCGACAGCTTCATCTTTAGGACCTCCTTTGCCATCGCGTGCGAGTACTCCCAAAACAATAGAAGAACGATAAGCTCCTCCCTCCGCCGCAGTGTGAAGCCAGTGCAGCTCTTCGTCCGGTTCATGGTTGATCTCCGGGTGATTGACCAGGAGAAGTCCGAGGGAATGCATGCTCGATACATATCCGCTGTTCGCGGAGCGGCGAAAGTAATCTGTAGCTTTTACGAAATTGTGCGGATGCCCGCTTGTTACCGAGTACAGAGTCCCGATCGCATACTCTCCTTCCGGACTATGATGGTCGGCTGCGCGCTCAAACCATCTTTCCGCTTTGTCAGGATCCTTCTCTACGCCGAACCCGAGAAAGTACAGTACTCCCAAATAGTCTTCTGCACGGGGAAATTGTTTATCGGCAAGCTGCTGTATAAGTACAAAGCCCATGTGAGGATCATGTGCGATACCGGTTCCTCGTAGATACAGGACGGCTAAGTTCAGCTTTCCTTCCCGGGATCCAGAGGCGGCCGCGCGCTCGAACCATTTGGCAGCCTGTGTTTCATCGCGTTCAACCCCAAGGCCGGCAAGATAAAAATATCCGAGCTGGACTTGTGCAGCGGGGAATCCCTGATCGGCAGCTTTGCGATACCAATAAGCCGACTGCTTAAGATCCCTGGCAACGCCGCGTCCCACCATGTAATCACCTGCAAGTTGCAACTCCTGTTTCAGGTGTCCAGTCGCTTTCTTTTCTGAGGTATCGCCGATATCCACCAGCGCATTCGGTTGCGCTCGCATGGACTCGGTTATCAGGTAGACAAACACGATGAGCAGTTTGACGCTCACATGAAAGAAACGATTCTTGACGATCACGAGGGCCTCCTCAGCTGGCCGTCATAGACAGGCGAGCGAGAATATAGTCGCCTATCCGAAGGCCGGCATTTGTGGCACTCACCCCTGATCCATGAAGTGCTGCCGCAACGATCGGACTGCTTATCCCTCCAATGTCCCATCCATCACAAATCTCAGCTCAACTCAACTTTTCTGGAAGAGATCATTCACTCACAAACAAGATAGCCCTTGCTGCGACAAATGACTCCTTTGTTCATCACTAAATTGTTACTGCTCGTCACAGTTTCGCTACCATCTGCAACTTCAGCCCCCTGGAATGGGCAAGACAGTCGCAAACTAGCTGGCAAATAAAAACGCGCAGGCAGTTCGGAGTGAATGAGCTGCCAGTATGAAAGCGCTTGCCGGTTACTTCTTTAGTAACAACATTCTTTTCGGAGGCAGTTATGCGTTTGTTGTGGAAGGTCGCTATCCTCTCCGGCGCACTGTGTGGAGGAGGATGGGCACAGTCGTCGTTCACGTCGGTTCGTGGAAGTGTTACTGATCCAAGCGGTGCCGTTGTGCCCGGCGCACAGATCGAGCTTGTGAATCAGGCTAATGGTCAGAGACAGACCCAAGTCGCAGGTGGAACAGGAGAATACCAATTCCAGCAAATTTCTCCGGGAACATATCTGCTTACGGTATCTGCCGGAGGTTTTGGAGCACAGAGCAGGCGCGCTGAATTGCTGGTCAATCAGCCCGCGACCGTAAATTTCGAACTCACCATACACGGAGAAGCAACCACTGTAGATGTGAGCGCGCAGGCAGAAACTCTAAATAACTCCGATGCAACCATCGGCAATGCTCTAACGAACGCGACGATTGAGGCGCTTCCGAGTGAAGGAAGAAACGTGCCTGACTTGCTCAGCGTTCAACCGGGAGTTTTGTATCTAGGCCGCGGAGCAGACAGGCAGAGTGACAGCCGCACCGGCTCCGTCGCTGGCGCGCGATCCGATCAGACCAATGTCACGCTCGATGGTCTGGATGACAACGATCAGACGCAAGGCTATGCATTCACCGGCGTGCTGCGATCCACGCTCGACTCCGTGCAGGAATTTCGCGTTACTACGACCAATGCAAATGCCGACGCCGGTCGCTCTTCCGGCGGCCAAGTGAGCATGGTCACCAAGTCTGGAACAAACCAATTTCATGGAGCGGTGTACGAATACAACCGCAACACGTTTACCGTAGCGAATGATTGGTTCAATAAAGAGGCCCAGGCGGTGCATGGATTCGCCAACGTTCCAGGCAAACTGATTCGCAATACATTCGGCGGTGCCTTGGGGGGTCCTCTTAAGAAGGACAAGTTGTTCTTCTTTGGAAATTACGAGGGTCAGAGAACCGCAGAGAATAGGCAGGTAACCCGTACAGCGCCGACCGCGTCATTTCAGCGAGGCGCAGTGAAGTATTTGAGCAACGGAAGTGTCGTTACGCTATCTCCCGCGCAGGTGGGACTGATAGACCCCAACTGCAACGCAAACGGAACCTGCCCTCTGGGGCCTGGAGTCAATCCCAATGTGCTGGCATATTTCCGTCAATACCCGGCGGCGAACGGGTCCGCGCTGGGAGATGGTCTGAACCTCGGTTCCTATACTTTCTCGTCACCTTTTCCCGGATCGCTCAATACATCGATCTTGAAACTTGACTACGCGGCGACGGAGAAACACAGGCTCTTCATCCGTGGAAATCTGCAGAAGGACACGCAACTGAATGTCCTTCAGTTCCCAGGGCAGATTCCGTCGTATGCGTACGCCGATAACAGCAAAGGTCTTGCTGCCGGCGATACATGGAGCATTTCTCCGAAGGTCGTGAACGACTTTCGTTACGGTTATATCCGGCAGGGATTTTCCAATCGTGGCACCGGCCAGGGGTCCTATGTTGTATTTCGCTTCATGGATCAGGCCACACCTGAGTCGCGCAGTTCGGTTGTGCACGTACCCGTGCATAACTTCATCGACAACGTGACTGTGTCAAAAGGTAGTCATACTTTTTCCGTAGGCGTGAATTGGAGGATCGTCAACAACATTCGCTCTTCCGATCAACTTTCGTTCAGCGAGGGAAATACTAATGAGTATTGGCTCTCCAACGGGGGTGCAATCGCGGGACAAAGCGTACCAGGCGTCCCGCAAAGTCTGGACCCTGGTGGTTTCGGCCTGCCTGCTGTAGATGATGGCTTTGCTAATTCCTATAACATCGCCATCGGGCTTATTACTGGACTGGTTCCGCAATCAATAGGGAACTATAACTACTCCATTTCGAAAGATGGTAAGACCGGAGCTTTACAGTCGGACGGCACATTTCTCGATCGGCACTTTAAGGCGAATGAGCTTGAGTACTATGTGCAGGACGCATGGCGTGTACGTTCAAACCTGACGTTGACGTTTGGCTTGCGGCATACTCTGCTGCAAACACCCTATGAGATGAACGGGCAGCAGTTATCGCCCACCATCAGCGTGCACGATTGGTTCATGAACCGCGCAGCGATGGCGGCGCAGGGAGTGACCACGCAACCCGATCTCCTCTTCGCTCCATCCGGCCAGGCCAGAGGATTGAAGCCGTACTGGCCGGCACAGCATGCGAATCTTGCGCCGCGTTTTGCTTTTGCATATGCGCCCGATAGCAGGACCTCAGTACGTGGGGGCTTTGGTTTATACTTCGATCACTTCGGACAGGGCGTAGTGAACTCATTCGATCAGCTAGGATCATTTGGGTTAACATCCAGCGTCTCGAATCCAGCAAGTACGTTTAGTGTCGACAATACTCCACGCTTTACCGGACTAAACACGCTGCCACCGAACGCCTGTGCGCAGCCAACAACCATCGTCTATCCATATCTTGCACCGAATACGGCGGATTGCGGCTTCGCAATCACATGGGGGATTGATGACAGATTGAAGACGCCATATTCCGAGGTCATTGATTTCTCTGTGCAGCGGCAGCTTCCCGGAGGTTTTCTCTTTGAGGCAGATTACGTTGGTAGATTTGGCCGGCACCTATTGCAGCAGCTGGATCTGGCTGAGCCTCTTGATCTCGTCGATAAGAAGTCGGGCATGGACTATTTCGCTGCCGGAACAGTCTTGTCAAAGCTGGTCGATGCTCATGGCGGCGATAGCTTTGCTGCCGTGCCTGCTATTCCTTATTTTGAAAATATGTTTCCGGATGCAGCTGGCGGGGGCAACAGCGCCACGCAAAATATTTATACAGATATATGGGCAGCAAACCGTGGGAATGAGACAACTGCGCTTTACTTACTCGACGTAGCCTGTTTCCCAGGTTGCGGAGGACAGCCCAACCGTTTCTATCAGGATCAGTTTTCTTCGCTCTATGCCTGGTCGACGATTGGTTCCAGTAGTTACAACGCAGGCAGTTCATTCTGCGCCACGCCATGACGCACGGTTTGCAACTTGACTTCAGCTATACGCTATCGAACTCCATTGACCTCGGATCTGATACGGAACGCACCAGCGAACTCTTCGGCCAGCTGGGCGTCTTTCAACAGGGATCGAGCTTCAGCGAAATCCTTAACAGTTTCAGGCCTGAACTGAACCGCGGCGTTTCTGACTTCGATACGCGTCATCTCGTCACGGCCGACTGGGTGTCTGAGCTTCCGTTCGGCCAGGGCAAGTCTTTTGCCGGAAATGCCGGTTCAATATTCAACGCATTCATCGGAGGCTGGCAATTCTCGGGGATCTCTCGCTGGAGCAGTGGACTCCCATTCAGCGTGGTTCAACCCGCGTGGAGCACGAATTACCAGGTTGAGAGCGGTATGGTACAGACGGGTCCGGTCAAACTTCGCAAGCATGTCATCAATGGCGCGCCGAATGTATTTGACGATCCTGACACGTTGAATAACGGTATTCAGAACGGTTTCCCATTGCGCCTCCCGTATCCCGGGAAGCAGGGCAACGCAATGTCTATAGAGGAGACGGCTACTTCGATATTGATTCGGGATTGGCCAAATCATGGCGAATTACGGAACGTCAAAATCTGAAATTCGCGTGGGAAGTTTTCAATGTGACGAACTCCGTACGCTTCGACACCAGCGTTGCATCGAGCACGGGCGTCGCACTTAACAATGTGGCTACGAGCAACACGCTGGGTTCTTACGCCTCCACGCTTACGGTGCCGAGAGTGCAACAGTTCTCTCTGCGCTACGCCTTCTAGTTCGGATAGCGGCGCTTAACAAGTTTGCAGCACAGATTCCCCAGGGTCAGCAGCAATGCTGACCCCTTTTTTTGATTTGAGAAGTAGCAGGAAGTTATCAACTTTGGAAGTACTTTCCTGCATCTGGCGTCAGTCATCGGGTAAAACACTTCTGTTTGTCCTCGTGATCGATTCCTTAGTCCCTCCAGTCGATCATTTCGTCACGCTTCCATTTATTTGTAGCCATTTCATGTACTTATTCCACAAATCGGAGAACTTGATAGCGAGTCGAAAGGTGTCCATAAACTGTTTTGCAGCTCTTAGTGCAGTTCATCTCTACGAACCATCCAGCCGAGACAGAAGCCAGCATCTCGTCACAAACAAGCACACTGCTCTTACATCCGGCGAAAGAAATGCTCAAGGTTAGGCAGTAAGCCAGTGACGAAGTTAGTGCAGCTAGCGGAAACCGTTTTAGAAAGCACAGGAAGGCCAGTGCCTGGGATCTAAACCATCCCAGCAAAGTGTGCGATAAAAGGTGATCGCACACGCGGTTTCCGCTCCCCAAAAACATTCCTTCGTCATAGATCGGCACTAGGATTGACGGAGGACAGAATGCCATTTTTCAAATTGCTGCGTCGTCTCATTCCTCTTTGCTCTGCGTTCGTTGTTATCTTAGCTGCCCATCGCAATCTGCCCGGACAGGGCATCACGACCGGAACCGTATCTGGTCTGGTAACAGACTCTTCAGGCGCGGTTGTAGCGCATGCTCGTATCATCGCAACGGAGATATCGAAGGGCATCAAGCTTGCCGCAGAAACGCAGTCCGACGGGGTCTTTTCCCTGCGCGCGGTTCCGATTGGAAACTATGAGCTGACCATCTCTGCCAGCGGGTTCAACGATTTAAAAGTAGAGAATGTTTTTGTGAATTCCGGCGCTACAACCGATGTAGGAAAAATTGCAGTTGTCGTAACCGCCACGTCTGAACAAGTGCAGGTCAATGCGGCTGCCTCTGCATTGCTTGAAAGCAGCGATTCACAAGTAACCACAGTATTTGACGCGCAGCAGATTGCGCGGCTGCCATTCAACAACGGTTTTGATACCGCCGCGGAGCTTATCCCCGGTGTCGTCAGTGCGCACGACGACGCATTCTCTAACTCCAATGGAGATCAATTCTCAGTAAATGGACAAAGCAGCCGCTTCAATAATTTCGAGTTGGATGGCCAATCGAATAACGACAACACGATTGGTGGACCACAGGTTTTCTTCGGCAATCAGGACGCTATCGCGCAGCTCCAGGTCATCACCAATGACTATAGTGCCCAGTACGGCAGAAACGCCGGAGCTATCGTCAACTACATTACAAAATCAGGAACGAACCAGTTTCACGGCAGCGGCTTTGAATATTATCAAGGGCAATTCCTGTCCTCGTTCACAAATCAAAGTAAGAATCCTCTCTTCGGATACTGCCAACCCGGTCAGGATGCTGCATCTACCGGATGCACACCTACGCAATTGACTCGATACGTCGAGAACCGTTACGGA
>JAATFH010000390.1 GCA_015655315.1 Terriglobales bacterium | reverse complement strand
GTCTCGCGTCCGAAGAAGCTTCGTTTTGGATTCGCCGGGCAAAGCGCGGACATGCCTTTCTCGGTCGAAGTGACCAAGAGTCTCGTCGACGCGGCTGCCACCAACGGAGTCGACCTGATCGTTCTGGACAATAAGTATGACGCGGCAACCGCTGTCCGCAATGCCGAAGAGTTCATCAAGCAGAGAGTCGATCTTATCTTCGAGCTTCAGGTAGAGCAGGAGGTCGCGCCGATTATCGGTGACAAGATTGCCGCGGCCAAGATACCTCTGGTTGCAATAGACATTCCTCATCCAAATGCCACCTACTTCGGCGTGGATAACTACCGGGTTGGAGCCGAAGCCGGGGAAGTGCTCGCCACATTTGCTCAGAATGAGTGGAAGGGGCAAGTGGATTGGGTTATCGGCCTCGATCTTCCGGAGGCGGGTTTGTTGGTGCAGGCGCGCATCTCCGGTGCCTTCGAATCCATTCGCACCGCATTGCCTCATTTGCCGGTAGAAACATTTGTTCGCATGGATGGGCGCGGTCTGCGCGAGCGCAGCCGCAAGCTTATCGCCGAGTTCATGGAACGCCATCGCAGTGACAAACACATTCTCATCGCAGCCGCCACCGACACGAGCGCGTTGGGAGCTATCGACGCGGCTCGGAGCCTAAAACGCGAACGCCACATCGCCGTGGTAGGACAGGACTTCATCGCGCAAGCCATGGATGAGATGAAGCGGCGCGGTTCGCCCATGATTGCATCGGTCTCGCATGAAACGAGCAGCTACGGTCCCGCTCTCATGAACCTGGGCCTTACACTGATTCGTGGCAATACCGTTCCACCCTACAACTACGTGACTCACCGATTGGTGACACGCGAGGCGCTGCTCACGGAGGCGAAGCAGGCAGCGGCGCGATAAGAGCAGGGTTATTTCCCTATCGAAACTATTGCTCTATTGCGATTCCGTATGTCATGATGAATGCCGCCGAAGGTCAATGTGCCATGAATCGACGTGATGTAATTAAAGCTGGCGCTATGACCGCGCTCGGAGCCACCGTTGGTCGTCTGGCCAGCGCCGCGCAAGGCAATCCAAACGCAGATGTGCCGGTTTTTTCTACCGGCGATATGCGCTGGCAGCAAGCCTACGATCGCGCCTTGGACATTCTTGCGAGGAACGTACAAGTCCTGCCGCGTTTTCCTCAGCCTGTACTCATCGAAGGCGCTGAGTACGCCGGCATCTGGCAGGAGTGTGGCCCGCTCGAAGCACTCGTCTACCGGCATTTCCGCCCAGATGTGGCCCGCAACAGCCACATGGTTTTTTTCGAGCTACAACGTCCTGATGGCCAACTACCTGCGAACAACAAACAGAGCGATACCGGGTTCGGTCAGATTCAAATGGTGGTACCGATTGCCGCCACCGCGTGGGAACTGGCGGAAGCAACCGGAGATGCAGAGCTGCTTGAGAAAGCCTATGAAAGTTGCTCGCGCTGGGATGCATGGTTGATGCGCTACAGGAACACGCGCGGCACGGGACTGATCGAAGGCTTCTGCACGTTTGACACAGGCATGGACAACAGCCCGCGATGGGCCGGGATGGCCGTACAGTGTCCGGATAAGGATGCTCGTATCTGTCCACCTAACCCTGCGCTGCCTCGGTTATGTCCCGATCTTTCTGCAACTGTCTACGGAGCGAGAGTGGCGCTGGCGTCGATGGCTTTGGCACTGGGTAAGAAGAGTGAGGCCGGCCGCTGGACCGAGCAGGCGGAAACGATTCGCAGTCTCATTCTGAATAAACTCTACGTTGCGGAAGAGGCTTCGTTTTACGATCTCGACGCGCAAAATAATTTCGTGAAGGTGCGCTCTGACGTCCTGTCGCGTGTCTGCGGCGAGCATGTAGTGGATGCGAGTCTGTTCGCCACAATGTGGGAACAGCAGCTTGGCAATCCCAAGGCTTTCTGGGCTCCGTTTCCTTTGCCGTCCATCGCGTTGAATGATCCTGCGTTCGTGAGACCAATTCAGCGCAACAGCTGGGGCGGTCCGTCGCAGGCACTCACAGCCCTTCGAGCGGGTCGATGGCTTGATCACTATGGACGGTCCGCCGAATTCGCCCACATGATGCAGCAGTGGTGCGAAGCTCTACAACGGGATATGAAGTTCAGGCAGCAGATCGATCCAGTGTCAGGAGATTTTACCGAAGGAGATTTACCAGACTATTCCCCGGCTGCTCTGGTCTTCTACGACTACACCTGGCGACTGGCCGGCATATGTGAGGAGCGCGAGGAACTGCACTGGAATGTTCGTCCCGACTCTCCCGCGGCTCGTCGTGCTATTTTCCGCATGGTGGTGGGTCGACCGGGCAAGACGGCGGAGATGCGCTACTCGAAAAATGGAGTCGAGCTGCGCCTCGGTGGTCGAATGTTTGGGCGAGTACAGGGGACTGGGCGAATCGTTACCAGCAAATCAGGCGAGCCCTTGTACGCGCTGGGAATTGCGTCAGAGCCACGGACGATGCAGCTTCACTTAGCGGGACAATCCTCCAGGCGGTTCACCTTGAACCCGAATGCCAGAGTTTCCCTGACGTCCCTTTGACAAACCCAACGCTGTCAGCAACGAGTGCTATGGAAACACGGATCAGGACTGACTCTGAGCAGTGTGGCCATCCATGCTCTTTTGGAATTATTTCTTGTTGGCCCCATGGACGTTATCTGGTGACTCTCTCCAAAGGCTCTTTGATAGCAGTTCAATCTGATTCTTGCGGTCGACGCTATTCGATGGTTCAATACAGTTATTGCGTAGATTGCTCTCCATTCTGTTGCTGGCCATTTTCGGCCTTCCCGTTGTCTCACCGCTATTCGCGTTGAGTACGGCTGACGCAGCGCGCCTCCCCGCATGCTGCCGTCGCGACGGAAAGCACCACTGCATGGTGAGTGCAGCGGATAGAAGCAATGCGATGCAGGAACTGCAATTTCGTAGCCCATCAAAAAAATGCCCCTGCTCCCCGCCTGCTTTTGCGGCAACGCATGCCAAACTTCTGGCTCTGCCGACAGCGGCAGTTGTTTTCGCTTCGCTCGTCAGTCATCCTTCCGGTAT
>JAATFH010000441.1 GCA_015655315.1 Terriglobales bacterium | reverse complement strand
GCATGGCGTTTGAGACCCTGCGAACAAACAAGCTGCGCTCCGGACTCACCATACTTGGCATTGTGATCGGTGTGGCGACCGTCATCACCATTTCATCGATCATCAGCGGACTGAACAACAATGTTGAGGCCTGGGTCAGTTCACTGGGGACGAATGTGCTCTGGGTCTTCCACATGCCGGTCATCGGTGTGCGTCCTACAGCGGAAATGCTGGCGCGCAAGAAGCTGACCTTCGACGACGTTGCGGCGATTCGTACTCTACCCCACGTGGTAGCTGCCGATGGCGGCGTACGGCATGTAAATCCGATCTTTCAGGCCGGGATTGTCGGTGTAAAGTATGGCCAGAAGAAGGCACAGGGCACGCTTTTGCAGGGCGACTCGGTTCAGGTGTCTGAGGTTGCCGACCTTCCGCTGATTGAAGGCCGCATCTTTACCGAAGAAGAGGACGAGCGGCGCGCCAATGTGACCATTCTGGGATACGACACAGCACAGCAGCTCTTCGGCAACGAGAGCGGCATCGGCAAAGAAGTAACCATTGAAAACAACGCCTTCACCGTGATCGGAGTCTTCGACAAGCGCAAGCAGGCCTTCGGCGGCGGGCGCAATCCGGATGACAACGCGGCTTTCTTCCCGATCGGCACCTTCATGAAGCTTCATCCTGAGGACGCGGTCACGGGAGGCATCTGGGTCAGCGTGAAGTATGACGACCCGAAGTACCGCAGCCTGGTGGAGGACGAAGTGCGCGAGCTGCTGCGCCGCCGCCGCAAGGTTCGTGTTGAGAAGGCGGATGATTTTGAAATCTTCTCGCCGGATTCGCTGACGCGGCTCTGGAACCAGCTTACGGGCGGCCTCGCGATCTTTATGGTTGCCGTTTCGAGCGTTGGTCTGATGGTGGGCGGCGTCGGTGTGATGAACATCATGCTGGTCTCGGTGACGGAGCGCACGAAGGAAATCGGCGTGCGCAAAGCTATCGGCGCAACCAAGCGAAATATCCTGATGCAGTTCACGATCGAGGCGATTACACTGTGCGCTCTTGGAGGCGTCATCGGCATTGTTGTGGGCGGCATCATCACGTTGCTGATACGCCTGCTGCTCAGCGCGCTGCCTGCAACCATGTCGGGCATGTGGGCAATGATCGGCTTCACCGTCTCCTGCATGATCGGGCTGGTCTTCGGCATCTATCCCGCGTGGAAGGCCGCGAATCTCGATCCGATTGAAGCGCTGCGATATGAGTAGCGCTCCGCACTTGTAAACTGAGCATTCATGCTCGCAGTCATCGTTGAAAGCATCACGACCATCCTTGCTTTATGCGGATTGGGTTTCTATTTCGCAGCGCTATGGAGCGCGCGCGATTTCGTGCGCCGCAAGCGCCCGGGCAGCGTTGAATTTCATCCTCCCGTCAGCATCCTGAAGCCCTTGAAAGGGTTTGACCATGACATGTATGCGAGCTTTGCCAGCCATTGCCGCCAGCAGTATGCGGGCGAATACGAAATTCTTTTTGGCGTAGGCAGCATGGATGATCCCGCTGTCGCCGCGGTCGAAGAACTCAAAGCGGAGTTCACGCACGTTGCCATTCGGCTGATTCTCTGCCCCGAGATCCTGGGCGCGAACGGCAAGGTCAGCAATCTTGCGCAGATGGTGCCCCAGGCGCGTTCTGGCCACATTGTGATCAATGACAGTGACATAAAAGTTTCGTCGCGCTATCTCGAACGCGTGATGGCTCCGTTTGCCGACACCAAAGTCGGCATGGTGACGGCGTTGTATCGCGGGCGCACGCACGGCACGCTCGGTTCAAAGATGGAGGCGCTTGGTATCGCGACGGATTTTGCCGCCGGAGTGCTGACAGCTCGCAAGCTGGAAGGCGGCGTTCGCTTCGGACTAGGCTCGACGCTGGCCATGTCGCGCGAGGCGCTCGACGCTATCGGTGGGCTCGCGCCGCTCGCCGATTATCTTGCCGATGACTATGAACTCGGTGCGCGCATCGCGGCCAAAGGCTATCGCGTCGAGCTGGTCGATGAAGTCGTAGAGACGACGGTCCCGGCTTATCGATTCGGGCAGTTTCTTGAGCATCAGCTGCGCTGGGCGCGGGGCATGCGCGATGCGCGCAAGGCTGGGTATCTGGGCGTCGTCTTTACCTTCGGGCTGCCCTGGGCGGTGCTGAATCTGATCGCGGCGGGGGCAAGTCTTTCCAGCGTGGCGCTGTTGAGTCTTCTATTTGCGGCACGGGTGACGCTGGCTCTTGCCATCGGTGTAGGCGTGCTGCGCGATATGCAGGTATTGCGCGACCTTTGGCTGCTGCTGCCGCGTGACCTGGTGGCGCTGGGTGTCTGGGTATGGAGCTACGCAGGCAACACGATTGCGTGGCGGGCGCACAGGTTTGTGTTGAAGGATGGAAGGCTGAGCCCGCTGGACGATTCCGGCGGAGAATAATGCTGCACGCGGACAGGCTTTAGAATTCAGCTCCGTGAGAGCTGGGCAGATTGCTCAGGATCTCTTTGCCGCCGCTGCGCCCGAGGATGAAGGTCTGTCCCGGCAACTGCGGTACCTGATCGAGCGGGGTCCAGAGAAAGACGCGATTGTTTCCTCCCCAAAGCTGTATGAGCGTGTCGTTATCGATAAAGACCTGAGGCGCATCGGGAAAGAGGGAACCATACCAGAGCCCCGCGCTGCGGCCATTGAGGAGCCTGACCTGCCGCTCCAGATAAAAGGGCAGCGATGATGCATGCTCATAGCGGCCATTGATCACGATGACGTCGTCCTGATCGATCTCAGGCCGGATAGCGTTGGCGAGAATCTGCGACGAGAGCGCGGGCGATAGCGTATTCAACGCCAGATGCGCTGCGATGAGAAACGCGGTGACCGTGCCGGCGAGGAAGCAGTTGGCCATGCGCGCCTTGCCCTTGGTCCGGAACCAGAGGTTGGCGGTAAGGCCAACCAGAAGTGCAGCGGTCGTAATCGAAAGCGGCACGCGGAAGGCGCCCAGAGCGCGGCGCGTCAGATCGAAGAAGTGTCCGAAGAAGAGACGGTGACTGCGTGTGACCTGCTGCAAAACCTGCGTTACGTCGGTTCCAATCGGCAGAGGCTTGTAGTGAACGGCGAACACCAGGGAGGCGATGGCAGCGAGCAGGCCGACGAAGAAGAGCGCCCAGGCTACGACTGTTCCCGCGAAGGAAGGCGCGAGTTCATCTTCGGCGAGCCAGTACCCGGCGAGCAGCGCCAGAGGAGGCAGCGCGGGCAGAACATAGTATTCCTGACGCGCCTGAAGACTGAAAAAAATCATCGCCACGGCTGCCCAGATTATCAGCAGGTGCAGAGCGCTTTGCCTTGGTTCGCGTTTTTCCCGTAGCGCGACCGGCACGTGGCGCAGATGGGCAAGACTGATCAACGCAAAGATGCACCACGGAGCAATAAAGGCCAACAGCAGCAGCCAGAAAAGGAGCAGCGGCACAGATTCGAAATCATGCGGCGTGCTCCAGCTGAAGAAGGGCGCGATTTGCTCGTGGATGAAATAGAACCATAGAAATCCATGTACGTGGCCTGGCTCTCCGATCGATGGATTTCTTAGAGCGGCAAGGATGTGCCAGGGCGCGGCAACGATCAGAAAACCAATTGGTCCGGTGACCGGATGCCAGCGCAGAAGGTGGCGCAGATTTCGCGCGAGAAAGAGATAGACAAGAACGATGGCGAGCGGCAAAAGAGCGCCGACCAGGCCGGACGTTAAAACCCCGAGTGCGCAGCAGAGATCGAACCCGAGCGCGGTCAGGAACGAAGGAGAAGCTTCTCCCAGCGATCTCCAGAAAAAGTACATCGCAAGCGAAAGCCACAGGCAAAGAATGATGTCGGGCAGAAGAATGCGCGTGAAGCCGAAGATGCCGCTCGCCGTCAGCAGGCACAGCGCGGCATAGAAGCCAGTCTGCGGAGATGCGAAGAGTCGCCGCCCAAGCACGAAGACGACGAAAAAGAGCGCCAGCGCATAGAGGGCAAGCGGCAGACGCGCGGCCCAGTCGTGCTCGCCGAATACCTTGAAGCTCGCGGCAATGCTCCAGTAGAGCAGCGGAGCTTTTTCAAGATAGCGAATGCCGTTGACGTGCAGCGTCACGCAATCGTGCTTGAGCAATATCTCGCGCGCGGCCTCGGCGTTCACCGCGTCCGCATCGTCAAGCAGGGGAGGACGCACGAGCGCGAAGGAGCCGTAGAGGAGCAGCCACAACCCGAGGATGGGAAAAAGAAAGCGCTTCATCTGCTGGGAGATGATTATAGAGAAGGCTGCAACTCTGTTTGCATCAACTGCTGATGAGACAGTGTTTTCATGTCGCTGTTTTCTCCATTCTAAACACGACCGATTTAGTCCTAAATTGTTTATTTCACAGCGAATTAAAGCGAGAATCCGGCGGCGAGTACCTTCGACTTGCCGAGTGTGCCTGTTTGCCTGCTATAGTGATTTTTCACAAAAAAACTGTGTTCGGCGGATAGCAAAAGCCGGTCGCGACTTTAACCCTCCAACCATCTTTGGATTTTGAGGAAGCAGGGAACGCATTCATGGCGCAGATTTTTGACCGCAGCTCGAACGCGCTGGCACGGATGAGCCT
>JAATFH010000416.1 GCA_015655315.1 Terriglobales bacterium | reverse complement strand
CTGCGAGGCCGCTCTCGAATCCAGTTGGGGAATGTCGAAGCTTGCCCGCGAAGCCAACAACCTCTTCGGGCAGAAACAAGCGCATCCTCCATTGCCGGGCACAGAAATCATTTCGCTGCCCACACGCGAATATCTTCACGGCAGATGGACTGTCGTCGAAGCTGGGTGGGTGAAATTCCCCGACTGGCAGGCATGTTTTGAAGAGCGTATGAACCTGCTCCATCGCCTGTCGTCCGCTTATTTGCATTACGCAGCGGCTCTCGGCGCAAAGAACGGAGAAGAGTTCGTCAGCGAGGTTTCAAAGAGCTGGTCCACTGACCCTGACAGGGCAGGCAAAGTGCTCTCGATTTATGACCTGCATCATGCGGTCTTTTCGAACACTGCATCCGCCGCTTGAGTGGAGGTCAAAGCATGCCGGCCAGAAGCAAATCCTGCCCCTTCGTTTCTCAGGGGCAGGATGACAACGCGCCCTGTGTAATTCCGGAGGGCGCGTTGATCTTCGGGAATAAGACAAAAATTATACGGAGAAGCTAGCTGGCCTTTCTGAGCGGGGCGACTTTTACGCGGCGCGGCGCGAACTGCTTGTATTCAGCTCGCAGCGTGGCCTCGCTGACCGGTTTCTCATGCAGCAGCAACTCGGTTGCCTGTAATTCCGGATTCGCATGGAACCACTGCTTCGTCTTGTCCTCATCAAGCAGGTTGAGAATAGCCAGCAGCGACATACCCTGGTGATGGGCCATCCATTCGCGCACGATCTGCGGATCGCGAATCGACTGGGAATAATCGATGGCCTCGTAGAATCCATACGCGCCGACCCATCCATGTCCCGACATGCGCCGCAGGTTACGCAGCGCCTCTGTGGAATCGGTGCCCAGGGCGAGGAACGTGGAATAGGGTGAGACGACGGGTCCAGCGGTTGCGTCCCACTTCAGCGCGATTTGGGGGATGCCGAAGGCCTGGTAGTGATAATGCCCTTCGGTATCTGTCTGCGCGTAGCCGCACTCGGAGATGCCCCACGGAATGCGGTGTTCACGCGCGAATGCCCGCTGCACCTGAATTGTCGCTGCGAGTGTGCGCGCAACCAGCGTCTCTGGATAGCTGCGCATCCATAAAGACGGCATGAGGTATTCGAACATCGTGCCCGTCCATGAGATCAGCACCGAGCGCCCGAAAGCCATCGTATGCGTGCGTCCCAGCTTGAACCAGACCTGCTGGGGGATATCGCCCTTCGCGATCGCGACAAACGCCGCGATGCGAGCTTCCGATGCCAGCAGATCATAGCAGGCGGAGTGGAGTTTCTTTGGCTCGACGTCGTAGCCGATCGAAAGCAGCAAACGGCCCTTTTGCAATAGGAACGCGAAATCCATTTCGTCGGTCAACCGGTAGGCTTCATCGGAGATCGCGCGAAGATTCTGCGCCAGTGTGCGCAGCTGCTCTTTGGCTCGCGGCAGCAATGTCCTCAGCTGCTCACTCAGGAAGACGTTGGCGTCATTCTCGCCCGTGGCCCACGCGCGCGACAGTCGTGTATCAAGATGAGCGGTGAATTCCGCCGCCGTTTCGAGCACGGGAAACATCGTTTCATCGCGCAAGCCAATCTGCGGAACTGAGCGCAGCGGTATAAATTCGGGCAACAGCCACGGCATATAGTCACGCAGGATCGTCGTCAGCGCCGACACGCGCTGCCTCAACTCAGCCAGCCACCAGGCAGCTTCATTGTCAGCCGCGTCGGCTTCCGCCAGCAGCGCAGTCTCGTGTTCCAGAAGCCATGCGATCCATGTATCGAAGTTGGCGTCGGGTGCCGGCGGCGCGAATGCGTCCTTTCGTGCAAGGTCGGGAATATGTAACTTTAACAGTTGCCAATAAGTCCAGAGCCCTTCAAAGAGACGCTGCGAAACAAGCGGTTCGCGGAGCGGCGATAATGCGCCCATGCGCAGGGTATAAAGCGAAGCGGCAAGATTGCCGCTGTCAACCGATGAAACCGTAGCCGGCTTCAGAGGCTCCAGCGTCTGCGTGTTGTACCAGTTGTAGAGATGCCCATGAGATTTTTCCAGGCGCGCAATCGTGGCGAAGCTGGCCTGCGTGAGCGTGGCAAATTCAGGAACTGTGAGAAAGCCGAACTCGCATGCGGCCTGCCGAGCGTTGAGCAGAAGCCCGAGGTTTGTCGGCGAGACCCGGGCGGCTTCGAACCATCCTTCTTCTTCCACATTGTCGGGAATCAGATAGTTGTGGTTCTTACCGCCGAACTGATAGAAGTAGCGCCAGATGCGCGCCGCATGCTGGCGCAGAAAGGTATCTTCCTCTGCTGTAATCCGCCGCTGCTGCTCGCGGGGGGCATGGTTGAGCCAGAGAATGATGCTGCCGGAAAATCCCCAGAGCAGCAATACCGGAGCGGCAACGGTGAGCGATTTCACATCGACCGCGAGGATGATGACGGCCAGAATAATCGTCGATAAAGGGATGATGGCGAGATAGCGATCCACGGGCGTAGTGCGCCGCGATGGACCTTCCGCTTCCGCCGCCGTCTCCCATTCGAGCAGGCGCTGTCCGGTGATGAAGCGCCGCACCAGCGAGCGAACAATCGCGTCGATGGCAAGCATGGTCTGATGCGGAAGAAAAGTGAGGTTCAGCAACGTAATGAACGCGCCCTGCACGAACCCGGTGAAGGCTTCGCGTAACGCGCCCTGCTGCTCGCTCGCCAGTGCTCGCCCGGTGGTGAAAATCAACTGCACAAACGTGGGCAGAAACATAAGCAGCAGCGTCGCGAGCGTCCAGTAAAGCGCGCCGCCGGGAAGTCCCAGCCAGCCGGCTACGAGAAGGATCATCGTCAGCGGTTCGACGAGCGACCGGCGCAGATTATCGAAAATCTTCCAGCGGGAAATCGTTGAGATCGGGTTGCGCACATAATGTCCCGATTCATCCGGCACGCGTGAGAGAAGCCATTGCACAATCTGCCAGTCGCCGCGCACCCAGCGATGCTTGCGGCGCGTGTACGCGGAGTAGTGCGAAGGATAATCGTCGATCACTTCAATATCAGTGGCCAGCCCTGCGCGCGCATACGCGCCCTCGATCAGGTCGTGGCTGAGCAGGGAATTGCGCGGGAAGCGGCGATCGAGCACCGCATGCAGCGTCGCGACTTCGTAGATTCCCTTGCCGGTGAAGATGCCTTCACCGTAGAGGTCTTGATAGGTATCGGAGATAGCACGCGTGTAAATATCGAAGCCGGTCTGCCCGGAATAAATCGCGGCCAGCCTCGATCGCGAGGCAGAGTGCACGCTGACGCCGACGCGCGGCTGCAGAATACCGTATCCGTCCGTAACGATGCGCTTTTCCGGATCGATGATGGCCTGATTGAGCGGATGCGCCATAGCGCCGATCATGGAGTTGGCGGTGCCGCGAGGCAGCTGCGTGTCGGAGTCGAGAGTAATGATGTACCGGACCCGCTTCAGCGTATCGAGATTGCCTGCCTTGACCGGAAACGCGTCGAAGGCCCCCACCAGAAACTTGTTCAGATCAAGAAGCTTTCCGCGCTTCCGCTCCCAGCCCATCCACACGCCCTGACGCGCGTTAAAAATACGATGGCGATGCAACAGGAAAAAAGTGCCGTTCTTCGGAGATACATAACGCGCATTGAGCTCTTTGATGAGCTGAAGTGCAAGGTCCACGAGCGGATCGGTGTCATTCTCGCGCGGGCGGGTGATCGAGTCAGGCAGATCCGTGAGCAGAGCGAAGTGGAGATTCGGATCGGGGTTGGCCAGAAAGCGGACTTCAAGTTCCTGCACCAGTTCGCGCGTCTGTTTCTCATTGATGAGCAGCGTGGGCACAACCACCAGCGTCGTGTACTCCTGCGGAATACGCTCGCTGAAATCGAGCTTGGGCAGAGCACGCGCTTTGAATATCGAGGTCACGATGTTATTGAGCAGATCCACGGCTCCCTGCGTTACCGGCAGCAGCATGAGAAGAAATGCCACCGTAAGGCCGCCAAAGATCGCATAGTTCGGGATGAGCGGCAGAAGGATCACCGCGATCAGAACCACCGTCAAGATTTCGATCGAGCCGATATAAAAATCATCCGCATTGCGTTGAACGCCGATGCGCAAACGATCGATCAGCCGCGGACGATAACCAGCACGGCGCGACAGATCGGCAAAGCCCTTGTCCACCAGGTAATAGCCGATGTGCATCTGGCGTGTGCGCAGTCGCTCATCGGAGAATTGTCGCTCTGCGGCTTTCTGCGCCATATCAAGAGCGGCCGCGGCCACCTGCGACTCGGTGCCTTCGGCATAGCGGGCAATCTCGGCGACGCGCTTGCGGTATTGCTCGCGGCTGTCGAAATCCATCCGGGAATATGCCTTAGCCGGGTCCTGCTCCAATATGGATTCGAAGGCGACGAGCTCTTCGATGAGCGATGCCCACGCCGCGTATCCGATGTCGCGCACACTCTTGATGCGCGTGCTCAGAACCTCGGCGGAGCCAGCTCCCGTCGACGCGGGTGCGTGCAGTCGCGCGCTGGCCTGCGTCAGAATCCATTCCAGCAGCAGAAACTTGAGCATGGTCGGCACAGCCCACAGTTCTTCCAGATCGAGAGGTTCGGCCCGCTGCGCTTCGTCGATAAAGGCGTGAAAAGCTTCCGCCGACCAGGTGGAATTCGCTGCGTCCAGATAGGCTGCGGATACTGCTGCGGCACGCGTTTCCTCCTCCTGGTCCCCCAGCAGAACGCGCGGCAGTCGATCCACTTTGCGGCGGATCGAAAAGGCCTCCAGGACCACCGCCCGCAGCAGGCGCGGATTTTCGCGTATTTCGAGAAGCGGATCGGGTCCCGCCGAAGGGCTGGATTCCAGGCCCTCCAATTCGGCGGTAAGCACATCGAGCGCATCGCGCGCTGCTTCCACGCGGCGCGTAAAACCGCCCTTGCCCTGAGGCTGATGGATTACCTGCCAGCGGCCCACCGCTGCCCGTGCCGCTGTCTGCAGCTGTTCCACCGGGATCTGCGGCTCCTTCTCCGTCGATTGAACCTGTATGGGTACTTGCTCTGTCATGAATCTTCTCTGTTCTTATCGGTAACTGGCGGCCTGCATTTCAAACATTTCTGCATAGCGTCCACCGAGCGCAATCAGTTGCTTGTGGTTGCCTTCTTCGACCAGCCTTCCACCTTCCAGCACGACGATGCGATCTGCCATGCGGACAGTCGAGAAGCGATGCGAGATCAGCAGCGCCATCTTTCCCTCCGTCAGCTCGGCAAAACGCTCAAAGACTTCAAGCTCGCTCTTGGCGTCGAGCGCTGCCGTGGGCTCGTCGAGAATCAGCAGCTGTGCATCGCGCAGATAGGCTCGCGCCAATGCGATCTTTTGCCATTCGCCGCCGGAGAGATCGACTCCACCTTCAAAACGCCGCCCCAGAGTCTGGTCATAGCCATGCTGCAGCTTGGCTACGACTCCGGCAGCGAGGCTCTTTTGCGCCGCGTTCTCAATTTCCGCCTGCGTGTGCGGAATTTCGACGCGCCCGATGGAAATGTTCTCTCTCGCGGTCATCTCATAACGCATGAAGTCCTGAAAGATGACACCGATCTCTTTGTGAAGGTCTTCGAGCGAGTACTCGCGCAGGTCGACGCCGTCTAGAAGGATCTCGCCCTCGGTGGGGTCATAAAGGCGCGTGATGAGCTTCACGACCGTCGTCTTGCCCTGCCCGTTTTCCCCAATCAGAGCGATGCGCTCGCCCGGACTCAGCGAGAAATTGAAGTTCTTCAGCACCTTTCGCTCTGTGCCGGGATAAGCGAACGATACGTTGTGGAACTCAAACCCGCGCCGGACAGGCCGGGGAGCGGGAAGCGCATTCGGCTTCGATTGCACCATCGGCTTCATCTCGAAGAATGCGATCAGGTCGGTCAGGAAGAGAGCCTGATCCGCGATGCCCGATGCAGTGGAGAAGACCTGCTGCAGGTTCGAGCTGGCCTGCACGATGGCGTTGGTGATGAAGTAAAAGATTCCGATGCTGTAATAGCCATGGACGGCGCGCCAGATGACATACGCATAGGAGCCATAGTAGCCCAGCGTGCCCAGGATACCCAGCAGTCCGCCGCCGATGAGCTTCTTGCGCGAGAGCGCAATGTTCTCTTTGTAGATTTGTTCGGAAAGTCCGGCGAAGCGGTTTGTCAGGTATTCATTCAGGTTGAAGAGCTTGAGTTCTTTCGCCGCTTCTTTGCTGCCGCCCACCTGGCGCAGGTAATCCATCAACCGCTTTGCCGGAGTCTGATGGAAATTCTTCGCATACCCCAGAAATGCGAAATGCGTCTCGCCCAGAAACGAAGGGATGACACCGAGCGCGAGCAGCACCATCAGCCAGGGCGAGTAGTAGAGCAGGGTTACGGTGAAAACCAGCGTCGTGATGATCTGCTGGAAGAGCCGGCCCATCTGCTGAATCAGGACCAGCCTATCTGTGGCCTGGACGCGTGCCCGTTCCAGCCGGTCATAGTAAACCGGGTCTTCGTAGGTGGTCAGATCCAGCTGCGCTGCCTTGCGCATGACCTCGATGCTGACGTGGTGGGTGTAGCGGTCGGCGAGCAGAGAGTCAAAGTAATCGATGGTGCGGGTCAGCACTCCGGTCAGGACTGCGAGGCCTACTTCAAGGGCGACAATCCACCAGAAGTTGGCCGGAAGGGTCTGGTGCCGTAAAACCTGTTCGACGCCATTGATAATCCACGCGGCTACCCTGGCAATCGCCCATGGCATGAGCGCGACGAAAACGCGCAGGATCATTCCCCAGGCAACAACATGGGGTCCCGATTCCCAAAGAATCTTCAGGACGGGCGGGACATTTTTCAACGCACGAATGCGGTCCCCCCACGCATTCTGCAAGCTTGCGTTCGAATTTTGACTCATGGGTCAGGTACTTAGCTTCATCCACGTCCGGGCATCCGCAAAGAATAAACGGCTAAGGCTGAAACTTCAAAATGAGATGCAAACCTTTATGCACATGTTGTTTAGCTCCAGCGACGACGTTTCGGCGGCCCGTCTCCGGTTCTCCAAGATCGTGGTTTTGGCGGGTTATTCACGGGAAATTCGCACGAATTTAACAGTGGATTGGGAAGCTAGTACCCGGATCAGCCACACACCATCGCTGCGGTTGCACAGTTCGTCATGTGGAACTAAGGCGATACGTGTGCCCCACGGGGTTTGATGGGCCGATTGCGCGGGCAATTCGCTGATAAATCACATAGCTGTACTCAGAAAAAGAACCCTTTGTTCAAGAGAGGTCAAATGAAAACGAATCTGAAAGCGCTGGCGGGGATTGTGCTGGTATCGGCACTTGTTGCCGGACATGCTCAAACCGCTACCACCAGGGCGCACACGGCGAAAAGGTCCACGCCGGCCAAGCCTTCGGTGGAGTCGCAGATTGAATCGCTTCGCCAGGAGATGAATTCCCAGATCCAGTCGTTGAAGCAACAGCTT
>JAATFH010000230.1 GCA_015655315.1 Terriglobales bacterium | reverse complement strand
CCATTGGCCGGGTCCATGAGGCCAAGGAGGCCGTGAGCGACAGTGCAGGGCAGATCGGCGTTGAGGTGCTGACTGCGGAAGCGCGGGCCAAATTTTGGAACGTCGGGAAACGAGGGCAGAATTGCCTCATCAGGACGCACCCGGCCTGAACCCGGCTCCGGCACATACACCCAGGCGTAGCCATCTCGTTCTTCGCAGGGAAACGCCGTGCCGTAGATGCGCGTCGGATCCAGCGTATCGTGTTGGGTGAGCGAAGGGATGTCCCTGCACTGTCCCGATACAGGATCGAAGGCCCAGCCATGATATTTGCAGGTAAGCTGTTGGCCGTCGAACCATCCGCAGGAGAGCGGGATGCCGCGATGAGGGCAACTGTCGCGCATGGCGAGGAGGCGGCCATCGGTACGGCGCCCGAGGACCAGCGGAATATCCATGAGCATTACGGTGGCCAGGTTTTTTCCCTGGAGAGACTCACTGCGCATGGCCGGATACCAGTCGTTATAAATAAGCACAGTACCGGGGCCTTGCGGGGTCGTGATGGTGGTGAGTTTAGTGGCCATCGTCTCCTTCAACTATAGCCCGTGAACAAAGGCTGCAAAGGATTCCACACATGGAGGATTCAGTTCTTTTGAGCACGCGTGAAATCGTGCCACCGAACCAGGGGCACGGGCCGCATATTTCTTCGCCATTCATTCTCCCATTCCGCGCAAAATCGCCTATACTTGCACCGATGACCGATGGACGACGCCCTGTACGCTACGACACAGCTCTCGCTATCCGCGAACTCTCAGCGGCCGATCCCAAGCTCGGAGCTTTGATCGAACGCGCGGGCCCCTTTACGGTGAAGTTGAAGAGCCAGCACTCGCCTTTCGAAGCTCTGCTGGAATCTATTATTTATCAGCAGCTTCATGGAAAAGCGGCGGCGGCGATCCTGAAGCGTCTGTTGACGCTCTTTGGCGAATTTCATCCGACTCCGGAACATCTGCTGGGAGCGAGCGACGACATGTTGCGGTCAGCAGGTCTGTCGGGAAGCAAGAGCAAGGCGCTACGCGATCTGGCTGCGAAGACCCTCGACGGGACCGTGCCGACGCTGCGTGCCATTCGCAGGATGGAGGATGCCGAGATTCTCGACCGGCTGACACAGGTGCGCGGCGTCGGTCCGTGGACCGTCGAAATGCTTTTGATATTTCGGCTTGGACGGCCCGATGTGTTCCCGCTTACCGACTACGGGGTGCGCAAGGGCTTTTCGCTGACGTTCAAGAGGCTGCCCAAGCACAAGCCCTTCGACGCAACGATGCTGGCAAAGCCGGCGGAGATGCTGCGGCGCAGCGAACGCTGGAGGCCCTGGCGGTCGGTGGCGAGCTGGTATATGTGGCGTGCGTGCGATCTGTACGGAAAGCCTTCGCCTCCTCCTGAATAGCATCGGCGCAGTCTTTACTCCAGCGAGACGTCGTAACCAGATGCTGAAAGGTAAGGGAATATTTTCCTCGACCCGGTGTTGTGTCTATATGGGCTCGCGATAGTGCGCGGTAGTGAAGCAGAACTACCGGGGGGAAGGATTTCGTTACCGATGACGACGGTCGATTGGAGTTCCACTGAGAAGATCTCTCTAGGAAAGAAGTTACGGGTTCTCGATGGGTTAGAGGAGTATCTATGGCTGGTGGAGAACACTCGACCCCGTCCAGCCATGATGTTCGCCGAGGTGGAAGGACCTACCACCGTGGAGGTCTGGCAGGATGCCTTGCGCAAGGTGCAGCAGAGGTACCCGCTCTTCTCTGCACGCATTCGGAAGAATGCCGGTGAGCGACCTTACTTTGAGGCGCTGCCGAACGTGCCACTTTCTCTGCGCGTGCTGCCTTTGGAGGGGACTGATCTGGACGCACAGATTGCAGAGGAGGCGGCCACCTCATTTGGCAAGGGAGAAGATTTGCTGGTTCGCGTTACTCTCCTTCACAGCAAAGCGCGGTGCGCGATTCTGCTGGTGACACATCACGCAGCCTACGACGGCAGAACGAATGTCCACGTGATGAAAGATCTGATCGCAGCTGCTTCAGGGGAGGCATTGGGAGATACCCTTCCATTCCTTCCCGAGATTGGAGAATTATTTGGATTGGGAGAGCCTGAACTTTACACCGAGTTAGCCCCGGTGAAAACCTCCGACGCTCCGTTCCATCTACCCAAACCGAAGATACAGCGCCGGATTCTCAGGACAGAAAACTTGAAGGGGCTCCGTGCCTGCGCGAGGTCTGAAGGCACGACGGTGCAGGGCGCTCTTCTTGCAGCCTTTTTTCTTGCCGACAGGCGTTCCCTGGAGCAGTGGCGCAATGCGCCGGTGTCTTGCGTCAGTGATCAGCAATTACGGAGATCCCGAAGTGAGAACCAGTTTTGGACGTCTCAAGCTTAAAGCGCTCTACCCGGCAGTTTTGAGCGGAGATATTGATACGCAGGCGATCTCGGTGATTACGCTCAACGGCGCGTTGCACATTACGCATGCGAGCCGGAAACCTCTGCCGTCGCTTGTGGAAGATGCATGTGAGATTCTGACAGAGGCGTCTGCCGTTTCCCCGTTGGTTGTTGAGTAACAGTCGCTCCACGTCCGTTGGACGCGTGATGGATGCGCGCTGGTAAGAGACCTCCGGCCAAAACGCTGCTAACTGCCCAGCACTTCGAGCAATGCGTCGAAATCTTCAAGGCGAGAATACTCAATGATGACGCGCCCGCGCCCGTTTTTGTCTTCAATGCGGACCTTCAGGCCGAGCGAACGTTGAAGACGATCCTGCGCCTCACGTACATTCGGATCGAGTGGCTGCGTTTTCGTCTTGTCTTCGCTATTTGCTTTCTTTTCGGGATTGAGTAAGCCCTGCACATAACTCTCTGTCTGTCGTACCGACATGGAGAGAGCGGAGACTTTTTGTGCGGCCTTGAGGATGGTTTCCGGGTTTTCGAGCGGCAACAGTGCGCGCGCGTGACCAAAGGTCAAATCGCCACTTTCGACTTTGCCTTGCACTTCTACTGGCAGGCGCAGAAGGCGCAGGAAGTTTGAAATCGAGGCGCGATCCTTGCCTGTGCGCTGCGCAATCTGCTCCTGCGTGAGCTTGAATTCACGTCCCAGGCGCTCGAAGGCTCGGGCCTGCTCCATCGGGTTCAGGTCGGCGCGCTGCAGGTTCTCGACGATGGTCATCTCCATCGCCTGCTCGTCGGAAACCTGGCGGATGATGGCCGGGACCGTATCTTTTCCGGCCTTTTGGGAAGCCAGCCAGCGGCGTTCGCCGGCGATGAGCTGGAACCGGCCATTCGGTAGGGAGCGCACCACGATGGGCTGGACTACGCCGGTGGCAGCGATTGAATTGGCCAGCTCGGCAAGTTGCTGCTCGTCGACACGGCTGCGGGTCTGGTAAGGATTGCGGTCGATCTCGCCTACAGGAATTTCCTGTGGCCTTCCCGCGACCTCAGCTGGTGGCTGCTTCGGTGGAGCCTCTGCGGCGGCGGCAACCGTTGCCTGCACGCGCGGAAGCAGCGACTCCAGCCCCTTTCCTAAGGCGCGTCGTTTCGGGGTATCGGTTGCAGTCGTCATTAGGGGCGTCCGTCCTTCCAGTGAAAAGTGTTTGCTTAGGCGTAGGGCCAGAAGCGGATCTCTTTTTTCCCGCGCTTCCCTGCGGCTTCCTTGCGTTCTTTGGCCCTGGGGCTCTCGATGTCATTTCGCTTGAGAATCTCCTCGGCAAGCTCCATGTAGGCCTCGGCGCCACGCGATTTCGGGTCATAGAGAATGACCGGTTTGCCGTAGCTGGGAGCTTCGGCGAGACGGACATTTCTAGGTATGGCCGTCTTGAGCAGCTTGTCTTTGAAGAAAGTGCGCAGGTTCTCTGTTACCTGCTGGGCGAGGTTGGTGCGGTCATCGTACATCGTCAACAGCACACCTTCGATTTCCAGGCCAGGATTGAAAGTTTCCCGCACGCGGTCGAGGGTGTGCATCAGTTCGCTGATGCCTTCGAGCGCAAAATATTCAGCCTGCATGGGCACCAGGAGCTTGTCGGCGGCGACCAGTGCATTCAAAGTCAGCAGGTCGAGCGCTGGGGGACAGTCGAGGATGATGAAATCATATTTTTCCCGCAGAGGAGCCAGCGCTTCCTTCAAGCGGTGAGCACGATTCTCCTGCTGTATGAGCTCGACATTGGCCCCGATGAGATTCTTATTGGACGGGACGAGCTTCAGGGTCTCAATCTCCGTGGACAGCATGGCCTCTTCGATCGTCGCTTCTCCCAGGAGAATGTCGTAGGTCGATCGGCGCTCATCATCGCGGGCGAAGCCATAACCGCCGCTGGAATTTGCCTGAGGATCGCAATCGATTAGCAGGGTTTGGAGGCCTTCGAGAGCGAGTGCTGCGGCGAGATTGATTGCGGTGGTCGTTTTCCCGACTCCACCCTTTTGGTTGACAACAGCGAGGACCTTACTCATGACGATAGAGAAAGACTAAAGATGACGGCGTGCAAATTCAATCACTGTGCCCTGTGTAGAACTCGACACAAATTGTGGAAGACTTTTTTGTAGCCGCTTCATGAGCGCTGTAACTCGTTGTCCGGTAGGGGGATAGACGGAGGGCGCGACGCCCTGGTCACAGGTGTTATCGAGAGCGGATCCGTGGAAAACGTTCATGTTCCACGTGGAACATAGGTGCTAATTTCAGGCCAAAATTTGCTTTGTTCCACGTGGAACATCGATGAGTTGGCCGAGCATCAGCAGTCTTTGTGAAGAGGCGGGGAGGCGGAGAGGTTCTTGCCAGGAGAATTGATGGAACTCGGCGGTTAAGGCGTGGCTGGTGTTTTCTGTGATGAAAAGCGCAAAGTATCCGCCGGATCCGATGTTGCGGACAGCAATCCTGCAGGCTTCCAGCATTTTATCGACAGCTCGCAGGGCGACTGCGTCGAATGTCTGCTCGAGGTCTTCGATCCGCCCATTGTGGACGGTAGCATTGGAAACCCCCAATGTACGGAGGGATTCCCGGAGGAAAGTGGCCTTTTTAGCCTGGGATTCGCCTAATGTCACTTGGATTTCAGGGCGGCAGAGCGCGATGGGGATACCGGGGAATCCCCCTCCCGAGCCAAAATCGAGCAATGTGTGGATGTTTTCAGGAAGTTGTTGGGCCGCGAATATACACTCGATGAAATGACGGTGGAGGATTTCTTCAGGATCGCGGATGGCCGTAAGGTTGAGCCGGGCATTCCATTTCAGGAGAAGTTCTAGATAGCTTTGAAAGCTGCTTGCAACTTGCGAGGATAGAGGTTGAAGCCCAGCGGCTGTGACGGCCGCTTCAATCTCGGCCGTCATCTGGCGACGGACTCCCGAATTTCGCGGGGTTTCCAGTCGCGGGAGGCGGTAATAAACTCATGAAATATCGTCCGTGAGGCTGGACTGGTAGCGAAGGTCCGTTCCGGGTGCCACTGCACGCCGAGCACAAAGTGATCTCCGCGTTGTTCGATTGCCTCAATCGTGCCGTCGGGGGCGATTGCCGCTATCTCAAGGCCGTCTCCGGGAGTAGCCACAGCCTGATGGTGACTGCTGTTGACTGTCATGGCCGGGGCGAAGTTCTTCAGCAGATCAGTTCTATCTGTAATGGCCACGGAATGGGCTTCAGTGACCGCGCGGCCCGGCTTGTGGTCGAGGGAAGAGGTCAGGTGCTGGGTCAGCGTTCCGCCTTTCCACACGTTGAGCGACTGGGTGCCGTAGCAGATACACAGGAGCGGCTTGTGCAGATTGAAAGCGTCCTGCAAAAGAAGCTCATCGACGGCTTCGCGGGCGGAATCTGCCGGGGCACACTCCGGGACAGGCTCCTGTCCATACTTCTGTGGATTCAGATCGGCGGGGCTGCCGGGCAGCAATACGCCGGAGCAGGAAGCGACTATCCTGGCCACGGTGGCGGGTGATTCGGACAGAGGAACCATCACGGCAACAGCGCCACAGGCTTCGACGGCGCTCGCATACTGCGGCCAGCTGCACTGGTTGTAGTCCGGTTCGGTGGAATTCGGCTCAGGGATGGCAATGCGCGGGGCTTGGTCGCTCATAGGGCACTCTCAGGAATTTCGGTAATGGCTTCCAGCGTAGGCTGCGCGGGAGCCTTTAAGTAGGAATGCGCGTAGTAGAGGCGGCAGATTTCATCGCTCAGCCGCGCGGTCAACTCTTCTACCTGACGCATGGAGTAGCCTGTCGTCTCGATGGGCTTGCCTACTGCCAGCGTAATGGGCACAGGATAAAACTGCGCGGTGTGGATGGGCAGCAATTCATGGGTGCCGACAAGCGCCATTGGAACAATAGGAACTTGTGCGCGAATGGCCATGAAGGCCGGACCATTGAGGAAAGCGTTCGGATGGCCGCTCTCCGTTCGGCCGCCCTCGGGAAAGATGAAAAGCGGCATGCCGGATTTCAGCGTTTTGACGGCGCTGCTCAGGCTGGAGATCGACGCACGGGGATTATCGACATTGACAGGAACCTGGCCGGAGCGACGCAGGTGCCAGCCGATGAAGGGTAGCTTCCAAAGATCATGTCTCGCCACAATGCGAAACTGAAAGGGCAGGCTGCCGAAGATGACCGGCGTATCCATGTACGACAGATGGTTGCAGGTATAGACAGCGACCGGGTATTGGCGCAGATTTTCCTCGCCCAGAACGGAAACGGGGCAACCGCTGATCCGCACGGAAGTACGAGCCCACGCCTGGGCGATGCGGTGCTGCAGCTTGCCGTCTTTTTCGAAGAGGGATGCGGCCAGGGAGAGGCTTCCGAAGAACGCCGTTGACGAAAAGAAAATTGGGGCCTGCACGAAGAGCGAAAGAAATCGATTCGAGAGCGGTAATGTGTCCGGTCGCGGGCCGAGAGCGTGCCGGGTCATGACGTCAGCTCCGCGCGCAGCTCTCCGACGAGATAGACGGAGCCGGTTCCTACAATCAGGCCGGTTGGTGCGGTGATTTCCCGCGAACGTTTTAACGCAGCCTGCGCGTCATCAAAGATTT
>JAATFH010000563.1 GCA_015655315.1 Terriglobales bacterium | reverse complement strand
TGGGCGAGACGAGCTACTTCAGGCTGAGCCAGGAAGTTTTCATTGCGGGTCAGCAGTACCCAGTCGGCAACAAAAATTCCATGGCTCTCATCTGCCGGTGAATGTACGGTCACTGCTTTCATTCCCGCCTGCTGTGCCTCGCGAGCCAGCACCGGTTCCAGATCGAGGTACTGGCTTGAGATGTGGAAGGCCAGAATGCCGTCCGGAGCGAGATGCTTGCGATAGAGCACCAGCGCCTGCTGTGTGAGCAGGTGGACGGGCACGGCATCGCCGGAAAAAGCATCGAGCACCAGCACATCGAATGGGTCACCGTGCTCACGGTTGATCGAGAAACGGGCATCGCCGAGAATTACATCCGTATGCGCCGGGGTTTCGCGGAGATAGGTGAAGAGCTCGCGAGCGAGGCGCTCCACCAGTGGGTCGATCTCGTAGAAGCGAATGACGTCTCCTGCCCGGCCATACGCTGCCATAGTTCCTGCGCCCAGCCCGACAACGCCCACTCGTTTTGTGCGGCCTTCACAGCAATAGCGCATCGCCAACCCGATTCCTGAGGACGGCGCGTAGTACGAGGCAGGTTGCATGCGCATGCCGTTGGCAAAGAACTGAACTCCATGCTGAATGGATCCGTGATAGAGCGTGCGCGTTGTCTCGGCCAACGGAGGCCAGTGCGTCTCCGTCACGCGCAACGTACCGTAGAAGCTGCGCAGCTGTACGAGCGCATCCTGCTGCCATGCGCGTGCCTGCGTGACGCCTACCCATAGGAGAGCGATTGCTGCTGCGCTCCAGAAGAGCCGAGCCACCATACCGAAACTCCACATCACGGCCAGTGCCAGGAGCGCGGTCAGTACGAGGCCGATAGACAGCTCATAGTTCGCACGGAAAAGATTCGGCGCAACGACTCCGGCAAACAGCGACCCGAGCGCCGAGCCAAGCGAGAGCAGCAGATAAAAGTTCGTGGCTTTCCCGGTATGAGGACGCAGACGGTAAAGCTCCCCGTGAAAAAAGAAACACAGGACAAATAAGCAGACGCAGTAAAGCGGGACAGAAATCTGGACCGGCAGCCCGCCATGCACATCATGCATGACATATCCCAGGATGCCCAGAGCGCAGGCGGCAATCCGCAACATGAGCCATCGCGGATACGTTCGCGGGGAATGAAAGGCAAGAATAAAGCTGAGGAGATAAGCCGTCAGCGGCAGTATCCAGAGCAGGGGAATGGCGGCGACATTCTGGCTCAGATGGCTGGTAACGGAGCACAGCAAAAGGGAAGCGCAGCCCGGCAGCAAAAGCCAGAGTGCTCGCCGTTGCGGCGAAACGGGTTCGCTTACATTCTCGTCTTCCAACTGCGTACCGCGCTCCGGCAGGGTCTGCCGTATGCTCCAGGCAATGCCTCCGCAAAGGACTGCGAAGACGAAGAAGCCGGTTGAAAAGCCGCGCGTCTGCGTTTGCAGGGTAACGTGCGGCTCAATCAGTGTGGGGTACAGTAAAAGGGCCAGCAACGATCCCGCATTCGAGAGCGAAAACATTCGATACGACCAGCCCGCGCGGAAGCTGCCGGTATACAACGATTGCAGCAACGGCGTAGTCGCCGACAAGGCGAGGTAGGGCAACCCGATGATCAGGCTGAGGAGCGCGAAGACTGTCAGCATCGGGTGCCAGACGGCGGCCCATGGACTGGAGCGGACGCGCAGGCCGAGCGTTACCAGAGCGGCAGCCAGCAGCGATACATGCACTAAAGCCTGCGTTTTTGGACGCAGTCTGGTTACCACGAGGTCGGCATACAAGTAGCCGAGCAGGAGCGCCGACTGAAAAAAGACGAGGCACGTCGTCCACACCGCTGCGGAGCCGCCCAGCACCGGCAATAGCTGCTTCGCCACCATGGGCTGCACCAGAAAAAGCAGAAACGCACTCAGGAATATAACGCTGGCGTAGAGAAAAGTGAGCAGGGCCATGAGGAGAGGTCAGGAATTCATCCAGCCTACGCCGTATTCATAATTTTGGTCTACACTCAGCCGGGAAGGATTTCGAGGTGCTCGATGCTTGGCAATGAAAAGATCATGGCTTTTGTCGGAGTCAGCGACGCGGACAAGGCGCGGGCGTTTTATCGCGATACGCTGGGCTTAACAATGCTCTACGAAGGCGGTTTTGCGCTGGTCTTCGATGTGGGCGGCATCATGCTGCGCGTGACACCCGTCAACGAGGTCCGGCCGCAGCCATACACCGTGCTCGGCTGGCAGGTGAATGACGCAACCGCAACGGCGCGTGCTCTGGCAAACGCCGGAGTACGGCCTGAGCGCTATCCTCACGTGCCGCAGGATGAAGACGGCATATGGGCCGCTCCCGGAGGCGCGAAAATTGCGTGGTTCCGAGACCCGGACGGAAACATTTTAAGCATTGCCCAAATGTAAAAAAGCCGCAGTCGCGGCCGGTCAATGTTTCTCTTTTTTAGCGGTCTTTTTCACAAGCTGGCTCAGGCTTGTCTGCGCCAGCTCTTTCTCCAGGGCCTTCTGCGCATCTTTAAAGATCTGCTGAAGAGTCTGGTTCAGCTTTCCACCGGTGTGGGCGGAAGCCGCATGAAATACGTCGCCCGGACTGAGTGCGCGATACACATCGGAAAGTGAAATTTCTTTGGCTGGACGCGCAAGCCGCGATCCGCCGCTGGGTCCTTTCTGGCTTTCCACCAGCTCCGCCTGCTGGAGCAGCGAAAAGACGCGCCGAATCACAACGGGGTTTGTGTTGAGCTTACGTGCCACATCCTCTGAGGTCTGCAGCACATCCGGTTCGACAGCGAGCAGAAGCAAGGCGTGGACGCCGGTAGCGAATCGGGTATTGACGGCCATACTGCCACGCTACCATAGGTCCTGGCGAATCCATATCTGAAATTGATCAAAATACGTATGTAACGGTGAGAGATCAAATAGGACTTCTGCGATAGGCTGTTTTAAATTGAATAACAGGTGATTGCATCAAATTTTCTTATGCTGTGATTGAGGTTTTCTTTTGCGCATTCTTTTTGTAGGAGACGTTTTCGGGAGCGCTGGCCGCCGCATTGTGCGCGAGCATCTGGGCCACGTCATCGAGCAGCGTCAGGTGGATCTCGTCGTGATTAACGGAGAAAATGCGGCAGGCGGCTTCGGCCTGACACCCGCTATCGCCGATGAGTTGTTCGACCTCGGAGCGCATGTGATCACGACCGGCAACCATGTGTGGGACAAGCGCGAGATCATCGAATACATGAACTCTGTTCCTGCCGACAGCCACGAACGCGCGCGCCGCGTGATTCGCCCGGCAAACTACGTAGCTGGAACGCCCGGCTACGGCTTTTATCAGGGACAGCTCGCGTCGGGACAGGAATACGCCATCATCAACATGCAGGGCCGGGTCTTCATGGGATCGAGTGACGATCCGTTTCGCGTCGCAGATACCCTGCTGAAACAGATCACGGCAAAGGTCATCCTTGTAGATTTTCATGCCGAGGCAACGTCAGAGAAAGCCGCGCTCGGCTGGTATCTCGATGGCCGTGTGACCGCGGTGCTGGGCACGCACACCCATGTGCCTACCGCCGACGACCGCGTGCTCCCCGGCGGGACTGCTTATCAGACGGACGTCGGCATGAGCGGACCGTACGATAGCATCATCGGGGTAGAGAAAGAACTGGTGCTGCAACGCTTCCTTACCGGCATGCCCGGTAAGTTCGAAGCGGCGAAAGGCGATCCACGCATGGCGGCGATATTGATCGAGTGCGATGGCGCAACCGGGAAGGCATCGAGCACGCAACGATTGTTGCTAGGGGAGTGATCGCCTTTGTTTTGGCTGTCATCCTGAGCGCAGCGAAGGATCTGCTTTTTCTGCTTCCGTGCAAATGATCTTCGTTCCCCATGCTTCACTCAGGTCGACCCACGTTGGATTGTCCTGCTGAATCAGCGTGATCTTCTTCGCTCGAAGCCAACCCTTCAATTCTTTTTCGCGTGCGATGGCTTGCCCGATCCAACTATAGCGCTCGAACCAGACAAGACGGTGGCAGCGATATCTTGCCGTGAAACCGCCTAGCTGTCCATCCTTGTGCTGTGCGATGCGACGCTCTAGATTGTTCGTAATACCTATGTACAAATTGCGGCTCGAACTCGCCATGATGTAGGTGTAGTAAACCTTTTTGTCCATCGGAACGGACCGATGTTACTTCATGGAATCGTGCGTCCGATGCGAAAAAGCAGATCCTTCGCTGCGCTCAGGATGACAACAGTAACCTTTATTCTTATTCCTCAGCTTCTTTCTGCGGTCTGAGCAGCGGGAACAGAATCACATCGCGAATCGACCTTGCTCCAGTGAGGATCATCGTCAGACGGTCGATGCCGATGCCTTCGCCTCCGGTCGGTGGCAGGCCATACGACAGAGCGCGCACGTAGTCCTCGTCCATCTGGTGGGCTTCGTCGTCGCCATGCTCGCGCTGGGTAAGCTGCTGTTCGAAGCGCTTGCGCTGCTCCTCCGGATCGTTCAGCTCGCTGAAGGCGTTGCCCACTTCAAATCCGCCGATGTAGAACTCGAAGCGCTCCACCCATTCCGGCTCGTCGGGCTTCTGTTTGGACAGAGGCGAGACGGCAAGAGGAAAGTCGTAGATGATCGTCGGTTGGATCAGGTGATCTTCGGCGACGGTTTCAAAGATCGTGGCAATCGTCTTACCACGCGGTTCACCGGTTTTGAATTCGATATGAATCTTTGCTGAGCGTAGACGGTCGACGAGTCCTACGACTGATTCGTCGGTATCGAAGTCGGCGATGATTGGCTTCGATCCTGCGACCTCTGGCCAAAACTCGATAATCGCTTCACGCATCGAGAAACGCCGCCATTTCGATAGATCGATCTCATCGCCGTTGAAGTGCGTAATTGTCGTGCCGTTCACTTCGTTGGCGACAAAGGTAATGAGTTCCTCCGTCAGCTGCATCAGGTCGTGATAATTCGCGTATGCCTGGTAGAACTCAAGCATCGTGAACTCAGGGTTGTGCTGCGTCGAGATGCCCTCGTTGCGGAAGTTGCGGTTGATTTCATATACGCGATCGATGCCGCCAACGACAAGGCGCTTTAGATATAGTTCCGGCGCGATGCGCAGGAAGAGATCCATGTCGAGCGTATTGTGATGCGTCACGAATGGCCGCGCCGCAGCGCCGCCAGCG
>JAATFH010000217.1 GCA_015655315.1 Terriglobales bacterium | reverse complement strand
TGCCGCTCGCCATAATTGTGCGAGAGATTCACGAGCGCGATCGGCTGCGTTTCTGCCGGTGGGACTGTGAAAGCAGGCGATGTTTGTGTTGCGGTTGCCATAGATACTACTTTCCTGCCGCGTTGAGCATAAGTACGGTGAGCAGAATGGGCAGGTAGATCACGCTTACCTTCAGCAGATCGCGGGCGTACATCTTCGATTCCACAATGCTGCGAGCACGAGTGATGCGGGCGAAGCGAATCGTGTATCCCAGATAGACGAGACCAAGCAGCACTGCCGTCACACCGTAAAATTTTCCCGCCACATGCAAATAGACCGGTAACAGGCTGACCGGGATCATCAACACGGCGTAGGTCAGCGCTTCCAGGACGGTAGACCAGCCGTCGGGCTGCACTACTGGCAGCATGCGGATTCCGGCACGGCCATAATCTTCTTTGTACAGCCATGCGATGGCCATGAAATGCGGGAACTGCCAGACAAAGAGGATCGCAAACAAAGCCACGGCGGGCCATTCGATGGCGCCACGCGCCGCAGTCCAGCCAAGCAAAGGAGGCATGGCGCCAGGGAAAGCTCCAATGAATGTCGCGAGCGTTGTATGGCGTTTGAGCGGCGTGTAGACGGCCACGTAGCTGAAGGCTGTGATCAGCGTCAGGGTGCCGGTCACGAGATTCGTCTCGAAGGTGAGCCAGAGGGCACCAGCAACGATGGCAGCCATGCCAAGCAGCAAGCCATGCGGCAGGCTGATGCGGCCCGACGCCATCGGGCGCTGCGCCGTGCGGATCATCTTCGCATCGAGTTTGCGCTCCAGCACCTCATTCAGGGCGGCGGAGCCTGCGGAGACGAGCCCGATGCCTACGAGGGCGGCGATCAGGCCGGGCTGCATGCTGCTGATGCCGCTGTGCATCGATCCGAGATAGAAGCCTGCCCACGCTGTCATGACAACCAGCGAGGTGACGCGAAATTTGAATAGCTCTGCGTAATCGGCGATGCGGGAAGCGGTTTCACCGGCGCGCAGGTGGGAGTGCTCGGGATTGGCGGCAGCTGTTTCGCCGCGCGTCACGGGTTCGTCATCGATAACGGAAGATGCTGCGATGGCGGGAGGCGCAGGTGCAGCTGGCGTCATCACAGCAACGCTCCCGGTAGATTGAGTTGTGCGCCTGAAACCACTCCCCATCATACCAAGCGATACGGCAGCTGCGATGCGCTGTTGATGGAAAGAAAAATATCGCTTCAGGAATGAAGCTGAGCAACGGATTGCGGCTCGGCGATGATCGCATCGGGTTGGACGGCATATTCGTCGAGCAGAACGGCGACCAGTACGGCTGTCGGGACGGCCACCATGGCGCCGACGATGCCGTCGAAGGCGGCACCCAGGAGCAAGGCTACGATGACGGCAAGGCCGGGCAGATCGACGCTCGACCGCATGATGCGTGGCGTCAGCACCGATGTCTCCAGTTGTGCATAGATGGCGTAAAAGATGACGACGCCCAGCACGCGGCCCCAGGAATCGATGGCGGCAACGAGAATCGCCAGTGTGACAGTAATGATAGCTCCGGCGATGGGGATGATGTTGAAGATGCCCATCAGGACGCCAAGCGCGTAGGCGTAACGCACGTCAAGCGCAAGGAAAAGGACCGTGCTCGATAAGCCGAGAATCAGCATCAGCGCTCCCTGGCCGAGCAGCCATTTCCCCATGCGCATCTCGGCGCGCGCCAGCGTTATGTCGAGCCGTTGCCGCATGCCGACAGGGAAGAAGCTCAGAATCCAGCGATAGGCGGCTTCGCCTTCGAGCATAAAGTAGACCGTGAGAATAATGCTGGTGATGACGTCGAAGAGCTTGCTGGCCCAGTTGCGAATCGATAAGAGCAGATAGGTAGCAAAGTTTGTCGCGAAATCCTGAAGTTTGGCATTGAGCGCGGCCACATCGACATGCTGCATGAAAGGGATGTGGCGGACGCGTAACAACATTTGTGGGCCGCGTGTCGGCAGTTCGTTGATGAATTCGCGGATGTCGCGTACGACCGGAGGCAAAGCGAAGATGACAAAGAGCGCCGCAAAGCCTGCGACTGCGAGAAAAAGAATGAGAATCGCTATGCCGCGGTTCGGTCCCCACTTACCGATGCGCAGTTTCATGATGCCGCGGACGACCGGCATCAGCACGACTGCGAAGAGCGCGCTGACATAGAGCAATACCAGCACATTGCGTACAAACCATGCCAGGTAAAGGCCGATGGCAAGCACGAAGGTGAAGAGAATATCGTTGCGTAAAGAGCGGGGCCGCCTGATCGATATATCGGTCTTCTGCGCGGCCTGGAGGTCGGTCATGCGAGGGTCTTTTCCTTGAGCAGAGTGCTGACCGCTTTGAGGATTTGCTGCGACGTCTCCTGCGGTGTGAGCGAAGCCGTTCCTATCACAAGATGCGCACTTCTGTAATAGGGAAGCCTCGATTCGAAGCGGTTGCGCAGGCGGTCGCGATCGTTGAGCACCGGACGGAGAGCGGCGTCGGTTTGCTGTTCGCAGCGCGCGATCATAATCTCCAGAGGAGCTTCAAGAAAAACAACGCATGTTTCCGGCATGCGGAGCAGAACATCGCGGATGGCAGCTGTCTCCATAGCGCCGCCGCCGACGGCGAGGACCAGATGATGCTCACGGACAAGATCGTGAATCACCTCAGCCTCCAGCTTGCGGAAAGCAGCTTCTCCCTGCTGCGCGAAAATATTGGCGATGGATGCGCCCGCACGATCTTCAAGCACGCGGTCAGCGTCGAGAAAATGCCATTGCAGCAGCTGCGCGAGTAAGGCGCCGACAGTGGTTTTGCCTGCGCCCATAAATCCCACAAGCACGATGCGCGCGATACAGGATGGTAATTGGGCCTTTATCTCCATGCGTTCTCTCCATTATAAGAACGCTTGAGGTTGCAGGCTATGGCAGTTTACCGGAAGGTACGGGAGCCTTGGAGTCCGCATCGCCGCGAATGGCCGACTGAATGCCGTTCCAGACCGCAGGGCTCGGGTCGTGAATCGGAAGCAATAGCTTGGCCTGTGCCGCTATGTATTCAAGGTCGCGCACCAAAGCAGAACAATTTTCGCAGCCGACGACATGCTCGTCGCTGCTGACATTTGCACCTGACTCAAACAGTTCGGGCAATTTTTGTTGAAATTCAACGCAATTCATTGGTTTCCCATCTTGCTTGTCGTGAATGCCGCTCATGCAATCGACTCTTCTTTCCTCTGGCCGGAGCGGAGGAGATCGCGAAGCTTCATACGCGCTTTGTGCAGTTGCGATTTGCTATTGCCAATGGAGCAGCTGAGCATATCGGCAATTTCATTGTGTTCATAGCCTTCCACGTCATGCAGCACAAAGACAAGGCGATAGCCGGGAGGCAGATTTTCCACGGCGCGCTCCAGCGCGACGCGGTCGATAGAGCCGGAGAGAACGAGATCCCGCTCCCCGATATCCTTGCGTGGGCCGTCTTCCTGAGAGGGCTCCAGCGTTTCTTCGAGAGAAACCTGCGGCAGCCCTTTCTTGCGCAGATGCATGAGCACCACGTTGACCGAGAGGCGATGAAGCCAGGTGGAAAAGGCCGAATCGCCGCGGAATGTGCCGATTTTGCGATAGAGCTGCAGAAACGCTTCCTGTGTCAGGTCTTCAGCTTCGGCAACGTTGCCGAGCATACGCAGACATAAGGAATAAACGCGGCGCTTGTGCAGCGAATAGAGAGTCTCGAAGGATTGCGCATCACCCGCCTGCGCTTTGGCGATAGCATCGGCTTCTCCGGCAATTGGAGGATTCCTGCGCATGTGCTGCATTGGTTTTGGCTGCGTTGGTTCTGCGCTCATCCGCACTTCACCTGTCTTGAAAATTCCACGCTTTACTTCTCCCGTCAATCCATTTCCCGATTTTGTCTGTACTGCAAGGTTCATGGAAGTCCATTTGCCGCATGTATTTTCGTGTTTTTAATGGGAAGGCGATTCGGCGCAAATGGTTGCCAGTGCAAAGCTTGCCGGAAGGTGTCAGGAGCCGATGAAGCGCTCATACAGGCTGCGGGGCCCTGTGTGATATCGGTGGTTCCCAGGATCAGGGCGCGGCCGCTGGCAAGAACGGCGATGACGTAATCGCTGCGCTCGAATCGAAGCAGAAGATTGTTGGAATGTACTTTGGCGACATGAGACAACTCCAATTTGTGCTGTTCTTCGGTGCCGATTCCGGGGTACAAAATCTGACGGGAGTATCTCTCTGTAAACTGTACGTTCGGCATCTGCTGCTTTCTTCTGTTTCCTGATTAGTATAGAGAATTGACGGAACCTTCATCCTTTGTGCGGGTTTCTTGAAGTGCGCGGGGCTGCATCTCACTCTTTCGAGAATTTGAGGGCTGGATTGGTTTTTCGTTGCAAATCCTGGACAGGCATCCGCCAAAAGGCAATGCGCTGGTTCGGTTTCGTAGCTCTGGCGGCTCTCCCGCTCAGTGCCGTCGCCGGGACACAGCAGGCGGGCGCTGTAAAGTCCGCTCAGCAGGCGCCTGCACCTACCCCTGAAACGAAAGAGGCAGCGCAGCAGGACATCACTCTGCGCAGCTGGGAGGGCCTGCAGGTCGATGCGGTGCAGTTCAGAGGCATTCCGGCCGACCGGCTTGCGCCTTTGCCGGACCGGCTGGCGCTGCAGCCGCATCAGGCGCTGGACCGTCATAATGTCCGCGAGAGCCTGCGCCGGCTTTACGAGACAGGTCTATATAAGACGATCATGGTTGAGGGCCTCCGGCGCGGCAATGACGTGACCATTATCTTCGACGGCGTGCCCAACCTGTTTATCGGACGGGTGACGGTGAATGGAGTGAACAACGAGCGGCTTTCCGGCGTGCTGGAACGATCCACCCGCATGAATGCCGGGACCGTATTCAGCGATGCCAAGCTGCTGCAGGCGCAGACCCTGCTGCAGCAGACGCTCCAGGAAAACGGCTATTACTCGTCTAAAGTTTTTGCCAGCACCACCATCGATACCTCAAATTCCCAGGTCAATGTCGCCTTCCAGATCGAACAAGGCAAGCAGGCGCGAGTCGGCGCTGTCGCGGTAAAGGGTGACAGCGGCATGACGGTTGAGCAGTTCCGGAAGAAGGGCAAGCTGAAGGAAAACTCCAAGGTGTCGCGCGACACGGTCAGCAACGCGCTCTCCCGCCTGCGCAAGAACTATCAAAAGCAGGACCGCCTGGAAGCCGGCCTCAAGCTGGATTCGCGTGACTACCAGCCGCCGTCGAACCATCTGGATTATGGATTTTCCGCGGATCGCGGGCCGACCGTGGTGATTAATGTCGACGGAGCTTCACTCAGTAAAGGGAAGATCAGGAACCTGGTGCCGGTGTATGAAGAAGGCACGGTGGACGAAGACCTGCTGAATGAAGGCGACCGCCGCATCCGTGACTATTTCCAGCGCGCGGGTTATTTCGACGTAAAGGTAACGCACAGCGAACAACTGAAAGATCCGCAGCACTCGATCATTACGTTTACCGTCGATCTTGGGCCTAAGCATGAAGTAACAGCGGTTACCGTGAGCGGAAATAAATATTTCGATACCGATACCATCCTGCTCCGGCTGAGTGTTGTGAAGGCGAGCATCGTGAACCGTCATGGCACATACAGCCAGGCTCTGGCACAGGCTGACGTGAACTCGATTACCGCGCTTTATCAAAGCAACGGCTATAGCAATGTGAAAATAACACCCGAAGTAAAGGATATCGATGCGCACAAGGCGGGGCAGAAGTCAAAAGATGCGCAGCTGAGCGTGAACTACGCCATCGACGAAGGCGTCCAGCAGCGCATCGGTGCCTATGTCATCAACGGGGCCAGCAAGATTCAGCTTTCCCAGTTGACGCCGCTGCTCAATACGCAGTCGGGACAGCCGTATTCGTCGCTGAACGTGGCGCAGGATCGCGATTCGATCCTCACTTACTACCTCAGCCACGGGTTCGACAATGCGCAGGTGAACCTGGCGCGCTGCACGATTTATTCACCGGTGGATGGC